>JAFZGE010000018.1 GCA_017555545.1 Alistipes sp. | reverse complement strand
GTTCTTTAGGTGGTTATAGCAGTGAGGTTCCACCTCTTCCCATTCCGAACAGAGAAGTTAAGCTCACTCACGCCGATGGTACTGCCTATTTAGGTGGGAGAGTAGGTAGCCGCCTCTTTAAGCCAAGTCATTGCGACTTGGCTTTTTTTATTATATTAAGCCAAGTCGCATGCATGACTTAAAGAGTCGGCTAAATGCCGCCATTCATATATACAATCCCTCCAAACCTCCCTTTGAGAAGGGAGGCTTTTTTTTGTGTTTACACACAAATGCCGAACCCAGGATTCGACTTGAAGAGGCGGCTATTGCCGGTTATGTTTACAATCCTCCCCAAACCCCTCCTTTGAAAAGGCGGGGCTTGTTGTTGCCTTGGGGGCAACCCTGCTTACGCAGGAGGGACATAAGAGACTTAAGGGACAGAAAGGACATAGGAGACAAAAGGGGTGTTGCGGATGCAGGGTTGGTGGGTTAGATGAGATCAGGATGGGGAAATTATGGGTTGATAAGGGTTTTGAAAGGGTATAAAGAGTTTGAAAGGGAACTGTCGCGTCGATTATAAATCTAGCCCGACGAAGTTGGAGTGGAGTACCCCAGAGGTTAAGAGAAAAAACTTCTGGGGCACTTCATATGGCTCCTCTATATTTTACTTCCAGGGGGTGAGTTGGGTGCCGAAGTAGTCGAAGGTGGCAGTGTAGCCGTTGAGTGTTACCTCTGAGATGCCTTCATCCTCATCAAAATCTATGGAGTCGTACACCATCTCTATAATATACTTTCCACTCTTATCTATCACGCCCCACTTATGGTCGTGGCTCTCAACAACGGCGCGATCCTCCAAAAAGTCGCTGGCGCTATGGTAGATTGGCTCAATAACAACATTACCCCTCTCATCCTCAAAACCCATGCCGTCGTGTGTCTCAATACGGTGCAAACCTTCGCAGGCGGGGTGCACAACGATATCTCCACGGCTCGTAATGCTGTAGTGTGAATAACTCTCGTACAGCCTATTACCGTCGTAGTCATCCGAGATTGCGTGCTTTGTGATAAGCTCCATAAGTTTCTCGAATGCCTCGCTGTCGTTACCATAGCCGCGTGTTGCGTAGTATGGGCGTATCACATGCCAATGGCGGGTGCGGTCGATAATAATACTATCGGGATGAAGGTGGTTGATGCTAACGTCGTGGCGTTCCAGTTCGCGACGCAACGCCTCGAGGCCATCAATTAGTTTGCTGCGGTAGTGAGTATAGAGTGCCTCGCTAAGAGGTACGCCATCAGGTAGTTGTTCCACGATCAGCGGGCAGTACTCCCTATTCGTACCCGCATGGAGCATCTCATTTTCTACGATTTTCAACCTTGTGACATAGTTACTCCTAGCGGGAAGTGCTCTATTTGCACGTCTCACCATTGTCATAGCCTCCGTGGTTATTGGCGCGTAGACCATGACTCTCTTATCGCCATACTCCGCTTGGCACTCGGCGAAGTACTTGGTGCGCGTGAGTGTCTCGGGGTCGAACTCTATATCCACGTAGCTACGCAGGCACTCCTCGGGGTGCATCAAGGCGTTGCGGAACTCCAATATTGTGCAGACATCCATGGCTACAAGTATCTAATGTTGTTGACACTCTCGGTGCCGATATTAAGGATCGACAGAAGGTCTACGGGCGAGGAGTTGAACGCCACGCAGCGGTAGGGGCCGCGGTGCTTGAGTCCCAAGAGGTAGGCAACAAGGTGCTCAAGTTGTTTGGGTACGACGCTCGACATCTTGAAGAGTATCGTGCGGTCGGGGCGGTCGGAGGTAAACTTCTTGGCATTAGGAAAGAGCTCGTGGTAGTCATTCCAGATGTCCGAAGAGAGGTGTATGTTGAATAGTAGCGTGTTACCATCCTCGGTGTGGGTGTCGGTGATGCGCTTCGCAATATCGATGAGTGCAGGCTCATCGGCATCGCTGCAGCCACCATCGGTGATGTGGAAGACTATTGGCGGGAAACTATATCTATTGTCGAGGTTGCGACACCACTCATCTACGAGCATATGCACATGAGCGAGTGCCTCGTGCATGGGCGTAGAGCCCGCTGCGCGCGGCTTAATCCATTCGTGAAGTGTTATAGGGGCGGTTATCGTGTTGCCATCGCCGTCCTGTTGCTCGATGTCGAGCGTCTTAGGCATGGGCATCATCTCGACAAGCCTATCGATGGCGACAAAACCATCACCCTCGCCTGGGAGTAGCGACTCTACTCTGCCACGCGAGTAACCGAGCACGGCGATGTCGTAGTAGTTGCGCACCTTGTCGCCACGCGTCGCGCGCAGGACAAGTTCATCGATCATCATGTTGCAGATGAGAGAAATAATCTCAATCTTTGTGCGTACGAGGTTGCCAATCTTTGCTCCCTGCCTCATCGACATAGAGCAGTCAATAATAAAGACAATTGCCGTACGCGCCTTGTGTGTAATAGGTTGATTATACTTGGGTTAGTTGGCGCAGGGCTATAGTTGTTTTATTGATTTGGGCTTTGCGAGGTGGCTGAACATCTGGGTGATGAACGTGCGCAGCAGACCGTCGCGATAGACTATCCTATGCTTCCAGCGATTTGCCCACCAGCGGCGGAACTTATACGCCACTATGTGCATCAGACCACTCTGTGGCGGCGGTGTGGTAAACTCGGGCGAGAGCATATCGCCCAGTATGCGTCTCTCGATGTCGGGGCGACGTGTGGTATTTGCAAAATAGGTGGGGTTGATGTCGCATAGCTCCATAGCAAGACCATTTATCGCATCGAGGAATAGCTCCATGTTGTGCACGCGGCATACCTCGCGCAGCCAAGGCCAATCTATCGCCTGGTGGTTATGCTTGACGAACATAGCCCAGTCGATGATGTGGCGAAGTACTATGCCCACAGCGGCGAAGTGTGATGCTGCATGGCGCAACAAGAAGAGCGCGTGGCAGTTAGTGTTGGGGCGATATATGGTGCGACCCTCCACCTCGAAGCTCTCGGGCTCTGCGGCAAGCACTTTGAGGCGTGCCTCGATGTCGCGATTTGAGCGGTGAGAGTGGATGTTCAGGAAGTCGTAGTGGTTTTCGATCATCACGCCGTCGACATAGAAGACAGTGTGGTGGTGGCGACCCTCATCGATGTTGATTCCGAGGTTTTTACGCACTATCTCATCGGCGTGCTGCTGTTCGCCAAAGAGCCAAATGTCGACGTCGGAGCATCGGCGGTGCTGGGGTACAGGGTACATAAGGCTGAGTCCGTAACCCTTGAGTATTAGCATCTTGATACCATTTTCGGCGTATAGGTCTGCGAGTTTCACAATTGTTTTTCGCTGCTTTGCATAGCGTGTCTCGGTCTGCTCCGCAAGTAGTGCCCACTGCAACTTTAGAGCCTTATCTGGCATCTGCTCAGGGGTAAGGAGACCATCGTCGAGAAGGCGTTGTATGCCGTCCCATGCTATGGCTGCCACGCCCTGCTTCGATGCCACCTGAAAGATATTTGCCCAGTTGGGGCGCTGCAAGCCATTAAGCATAGGGCTTATGCCGAGGCCGCATCGGATGGTTTGGATCAGTAGCTCGTTGTCAGTCATAGTGGTGCTATTGTAATGATTCGTAGATTGTTAGGTAGCTGCGTACCATCTTCTCTACTGTTAGTTCTGCGTTGTATATCTCGCGCGAAGCCCTCGCAAAGGCTTCGTATTTCTCGCTATCCTCGAGTATCGCACTTATGCGTGTGGCGAAGGCCTCGGCGCTATTATCCACGACGTAGCCGTTTATACCGTTGCGCACAATCTCGCTTATGCCACCCACGTCGGATGCCACGATGGGCTTGCCGAGGCTCATAGCCTCGATGATAACCATGGGTAGCCCCTCATAGTTTGAGGCAAGCATAAAGAGGTCGGTGCATGAGCAGTATGCCCCCGCATTAAGGATGTTGCCGAGGAAGTGGCAGTTGGCGGGAAGTTCGCCATATTGTGTCATCTCCTGCTGGTTGCCTATCCACACAAAGCCATATTCGGGCAGAAGGCGCGCCACCTCGATAAAGAGCTGAGGCTGCTTAGGAGCGTCGGTGCGAGCAATCGTAAGCACTATCTTTCGGTAGCGGCTAAATGGCTCATGAGGGGTGATATTAGAGGTGTCGGGCAGGGTGATACCGTTGTAAATTGTTGATATACGCTTGGTTACACCCTCAGATATCATATTACGACTATCATAGTTACTTACACCAACGATTGCGCTCGTACGATGTTGAAGCAAGCGTTCGATGGGGAGAAATCGCCTAAATGCCATGCGTACAGAGTCGAAACCATGAACGGTATATAGAGTCCTCTTTTTGGGGAGGGCTATGCGGCCGAGCGTGCCCGCCTTCGAGGAGTGCAGATGTACCACATCGGGGCGGTGATGGCGGTATAGCTTGCGTAATGCGATGGCAGCGAGGATGTCGTGTTTAGGAGATAGGGCACGCTGAAGGTGGGGAAGGCTCTCGCGAGTAACGCGCTTATCGACCAACTCCCACATCTTGCCATCACCCTCGCCCGCAACGAGCACAACGTCATGTTCATGGCACAACGCATTTGCGAGCTGCACAACGACGGTCTGTGCACCTCCAAGCTCCGAGCGTGTAATAACCAACATTATTTTCATCGCTGCAACTCTTTATGCCATTCTGCGCTTTAGGTAACTATGTAGCAAAGAGCTTGTTATGCTCCAGCCCAACACCCTCTGGATGCGTGCAATAAGGCGCACCTTGGGGTTGGTTTTGTAGCGTAGCAACCACTCATATTTACGGAGTGATGCGAGAGATTCTTTGCGCTGAGCCTTAGGCATATATCCCGTTTGTGCGCGTAGTATGCATAGCTCGTATGCCCAGAATGAGAGTAGGGCATCTTGTGTCTTTTTATCCCACTTATGCACCTCGACAACGCCACTTTCGAGTATCGAAAAGAGGTCATTGTACTTCTTCAAAGAGAAGGATGAACTTATCGACGTTGGTACATCCTTGCGGTAGACATATGCGTAGTTATTAACGAAGCGGCACTTGTGAGAACTCTCCATGAGGCTGATAAACCATGGTATATCCTCGGAGGTTAAGCCCTTGATAAAGCGCAGCTTATCGGCGAGGATTGAGCGATTTATAAGTTTGAAGCAGGCGCTCATGGGAAAGACTCCGCTTGCGACAAGATGTACGATGCAGTTGGCGGGAGTCATGGCAATGCTTAGCTCTTCAGCGTATGGTATCCACCTCTCAACTTTGTTTGTTGCCTGGTAAAAGTAGGAGCAGTTAAAACCTATAAAGTCGCACTCTGGGCTTTGTTCAGCCTCTGCGACCAACTCCTCGAGCGAAGTGGGCGTTGCCCAGTAGTCATCGCTATCGATGAAGATGACGTAGTCACCCGTGGCCTCATCAACGCCTCTGTTTCGTGCGTCGCTCAAGCCGCCATTCTCCTTGTGTATAA
Organism: Alistipes sp.; assembly: GCA_017555545.1. Lineage (GTDB taxonomy): Bacteria > Bacteroidota > Bacteroidia > Bacteroidales > Rikenellaceae > Alistipes. The sequence goes on along the minus strand of JAFZGE010000018.1, from coordinate 8,733 downwards.
CCCTGATGCGGGTGTCGGATGCGGCATAGCTATCGCACACGGCGGGGCTGCCATCCTTCGAGCCATCGTCGACAAGGATAACCTCAATATTGTTATATGTCTGCCCAATGACGCTGTCTACGCATTGGCGCAGGTAGGCCTCGGTGTTGTAAACGGGAATAATGACACTGACTTTCATCGCAATTTGTTGTTAATCAAAGTAGATGAACGATGACTGATACTCGCCAATGCCCAATGCTACCTTGAGGAAGAAGGTTGCCGAACAGTAGAGCAGCATGAGTATCATCTCCAGTTTCTTGCCTCTATTCTGTAGGTCTACGCTGTAGTTTTATATAGGTAGAATCGACGGTATCCAAAAGAAGTAGGAGAAGCGGCCGATAAGGTTGTTTATGAGCAGTATGCAGCGTAGCGAGTAGGAGAGTAGTCCAAACTTGAAGTAGAGCCTCTCCTTGGGTGATAGGTAGTTCTCATCGAGTGCGCGCAAGCATATCCAGTAGATGGGTATAAGGAGTATCTTCGAGAGCTTAACCATCCAGTCTATACCCTCGCTCATCTCCTCGTTGTCGAGGTACATTCGCTCATAGTCGGCCTCCTCGGCAAACTCCTCGGGCAGACTCTCGATAAGCACCGTGTTTATCGACTCATCGGCGGGTAGTAGCGTGAGGCAGAGGGTCAAAATGAGCAACAACTTCGGAAACTTGGTGACGAGGTTTGTCACCCACCTCAGGAATAGGAATGCCATGTTTGCGATTGCCGAGTAGTGGAATCCCGTGGCGAGCAGGATGAGTGCCGTGCCCTTGATTTTGGAGTTGTACAACTCGACAAATGCCCAATAGACAAACGCCACGGCGGTACACTGGCGTATGCCATTCATCTGGTTATTGAAGAATGTCGACACGGTGACAAAGAGGAAAAAGTATATCGCCCAATGTCTTATGCCGAGGCGGTACGAGGCGATGAATATGACAATGGCATTTATCGCGGCGTAGAGGAAGAAGAGCCCCTGACCCTCAAGTCCTAGATTGTAGAAGAAGCGCGTAACCTCCACAAAGAGTGGCTCGAAGCGCATCTCGAAGTGGGGGTGGTTGAAGTATGCCAAGTAGTTGTTGTAGTCGGCACCAATGCCGAGCTGTCCGCCAATGAGTAATACCCATAGCAATATCACGGGCGAGGCCTTGAGTAGCAGTCTGCTACAGCGGCGCTCCTCGTTAATCTGCGACAGGTAGAAGCATGAAAATATTAGAAATATAACGTACAGCATGGGTCTCTATCTCTTGCCTATTCCACGCACAAAGTAGACAAAAGCGATGAGCGGCTTGCCAAAGATGCGCCTTATGCTCTTTTTGAATTTGTCGTACGGCGAGAGCCAGCTGCCGTCGTAGTGGTGGATAGTATAGGTGTTTGGGGTAATCTTAGTTTCGAATGTCTGGTAGTTCTTGGGACATAGATACTCCTTGGGGTAGATCGTGATACCGCCACAGCTCTGTATGCCCTCGACATAGTGCAAACCAAAGTCGCTCAATACCTCGGTTGTATAGGCAACTACGGTCTTGAGGTTGGGCGTGTTGTCCTCATTGAGGAAGTGCATAGCACCATATACATCGAGCAATCGTTTGTAGACCTCCATTCCTGGCTCTGCGCCGAGGCCGAGGCCTGGGTTGACATCGAGGCTTGGGTGGTGGCTGCCATTTGAACCTCTTGGGTCGACATACTCTCTTTCGCAACCCATAAATGCGCCACGCTGTATGAACTCATCCATGGGCTTAATCACCTCGACATCGGTATCGAAGTAGATGCCGCCATGGTGGTAGAGGATCCAAAAGCGGGCATAGTCGCTCACAAAGGCATACCTCTTTGCGGCGTATGCCTCGCGTGTGTATGGCACCATCGAAATGTCAAAGTTGTCCTCGTTCCACTCCTTGATCTCGTAGTCGGGCAGATAGCGCCTCCACGAGTCGATACATCTCTTGGTAAGGGGTGGTAGGGGGTTGTGTCCAAACCAGCAATAATGTATAACCTTTGGAATCATAGTGCTACTTTAGTTTGTTATGCGTGAGTACTCCTCGACGTCTACCGAGGGGTCAATCTCATAGAGCGATGTGGGGTTCTCGCGGTAAAACTCTTCGACCTTTGCCTCAATATCGTTGTTGAAGATGCGTCGTGTGCCCTCGGTGATGACCTTTGCGGGTGTACCAGCGATGAGTGAACCTTTTGCGATATGCGAGAACTCTTTGTTTACTAGGCTATTGCTTGCGACAATGGTGTAGTCGGGGAGCGTAACGCCACAAGTGATGGTCGAGGAGTTACACACCCAACAACCCTTGCCCAATGTCACGGGGTGCTTGTAGTTGGGAACAATGCCGCGCTTGAAGTCTGCCACGAAGTGGTAGTTGCTATCGAAGATCTGCGATCTGTGTGCGATGCGTATGGCATCGCCAAGTGTGATGCGCTCGAAGCAACCTATGATGCACATATCTCCAATCTTTGCGTCTGCACCGAAGGTGAGGGTGGCATTGCGCCCCACAACAATGTTGTTGCCCGTGCTGATGTGTAATCTACCCTTGAAGACAATGTGACCATTGTTAAGTATCTCGCTCTGAAGACCCATATTCGAGGGTGCTGCGACAAGAACTCTATTCAGGCGTACCATTCCCGTAGTGATTTTGCCCTCGATTGTCATCTTGCCACTAAGACCGTAGAAGCGTGGGCGGCCATAGCACCACACGGGGAGTCGCAACGCCTGACCCAGAGGAAAACTCCTGAAGTTGAGCCATAGCGTAGCCAGAGGATTGAACCAATTTGAGGCAATGAGGCGCTCCAATCTGCCGATGCCATATTTCTCATCGAAGATTGAGACTAACTCTCTGAAAGTATATTTCTTAATTTTCTCCTTTATATGGTGTGACATTGTGTGCAAAGATCTTAATTTTTGAAATAATCGCATTGCGCTCGGCATTATTGATGCCCGCGATATATATCACAACAAGCGTTATGGCGATGCTGAAGAGGGTCATGATCACAAGTCCTATGGTGTTGTGTGCGACAAAGAGGTCGAGCATAGCGAGGATTAACCCCGTGAGCGTCGCTACCTTCACAACCGGCCAAATCGCCTCGCGCAGATATGCCCTAAGCGAGAAGTCCACGATGCGCTTAACGAGTAGTGTCGATACAGCGAGGTAGACAAGGCGTGTAGCGGCAAGAACTTGGAACACAGCAACGGGTGATGCTCCGCGCTCAAGCAGAATATAGCTTATGGGGAATGCTGAGAGGAAGATGATACTTCCCACAACGACATAGTTGCGCAGTTTGCCCACAGCCTGCACGGCGCTCCACAACGGGTTTGTAAGAACGTTGATGGCGTAGAAGATGATGATCCACTCGACCATCGAACCAGCATATTGTGGGACCTCCTTGAGCCATAGTTGAAGCACGTCGCCGCTGCGCAGAATTATAGGCAGACCGATAATCCAAATGAGGAAGAACGAGTACTTCGAGCCCGAGTATATCAACTTGTAGAAGTAGTCGTGATCCTCAGCAGCGTAGGACTTTATGATCTGTGGGCGAATGGCGGTAAAGAAACTGTTGCTGAAGTTGTTAACCGCAGCACCAGCCTGTGCTGCCACGCCACGCGCCGCATTTACGATGGGGCCAAAGAAGATGTTGAGCAGAATGTTTATGCCCTGCTCGTTTATCATCCACACGGCTGTGCCCAAGCCATTCCAGCCGATAAATCCGAGGATGCTCCTTGCGAGACTGCGAGGCTGTGCACCGAGAAATCTGCAGTCGCGATACTGGCGCTTGCAGTAGGCAATCATAATGACCCTGACGGCAAGAATTGAAACGAGATAGAGAAGAGCGTAGAGCTTAAGCTTGTCGAGGTCAGCGTAGACAATAACGAATGCTGCAATCAGGCGTAGCATCGCCTCGAAGATGCTCAAGTAGGCGTATGCCTTCATATTCTCGTAGGCGATGAGAATAGAGTCGTATATCGAGCCTAAAAGCGTGAGCGCGAGACCTATAGCCGTGGTGTGAAGCGCCCAGTTGGCGGCCTCGATGCGCTCCGCGGGGATGACCAGTGAGTGGTTGAGTATCCAATATCCCACGCATTCCGTCGCGATGAGCACCACGACAATTGCCGCGGCATAGATAATGAGACTGGCGCTATATACGCGTGCCACACCCGTGCTGTCGCCCTTACCGATCTCGATGCTGAGGAAGCGCTGCGTAGCGTTGGCCAGCGAAGAGGAGAAGAATGCGAACGAGGCGGTAAGGCCTCCCACCACATTGTAGATGCCATAGTCCTCTACGCCCAGCGCACCGAGAACAACTCTCGATGTGTAGAGCGTCACGCACATCAGAAAGAGCATCCTGACGTACAAGAAGAGGGTGTTAGAGGCAATCCTCTTGCTATTTGCAGCACTATTCATTTAGTCTCGTCTAAAAAGATCGCGTGTATAGAGTTTCGCCTCGATGTCGCTAAGGTCGGCATGGTAGCGGTTGCTGATAACCACGTCGCTCTCGGCCTTGAATCGTGCGAGGTCGTTAACCACCTTCGAGCCGAAGAATATAGTGCCATCCTCGAGTGTGGGCTCGTAGATGATGACCTTTGCACCCTTAGCCTTGATGCGCTTCATCACGCCTTGGATGGAGCTCTGGCGGAAGTTGTCGGAGTTGGACTTCATCGTAAGGCGGTAGACGCCCACGGTCACCTCACGCTCCTTGGCGGCATCCCACATGCTCGAACCAGTATAGTAGCCCGCCTTGCGGAGCACCTGGTCGGCGATGTAGTCCTTGCGTGTGCGGTTGCTCTCGACAATCGCCGTCATCATATTCTGTGGCACGTCGCCATAGTTTGCCAGGAGCTGCTTCGTGTCCTTAGGCAGACAGTAGCCTCCATAGCCAAACGAGGGATTATTATAGTGTGTGCCGATGCGGGGGTCGAGACCCACGCCATTGATTATAGCCTCCGAGTCGAGACCCTTCATCTCGGCATATGTGTCGAGCTCGTTGAAGTAGCTCACGCGAAGGGCGAGATAGGTATTGGCAAAGAGCTTAACAGCCTCAGCCTCCTTGATACCCATATAAAGCACTGGTACATTCTCGCTCAGAGCACCCTCCTTAAGCAGTTCGGCAAACACCTCGGCCTCATGCTCGAGGTGGGCAACGTCGGCAATCTTGCGAATAGCCTCGTTTTCGGTCTCGAATGCCTCACCCTCGATGGTGCGGGGTATGCCCACGATGATGCGCGAGGGGTAGAGGTTGTCCTCCAATGCGCGGCTCTCGCGCAAGAACTCGGGCGAGAAGAGCAGGTTGAGGCGCTCAACGCCGCGTGCTGCATACTTGGCATAGAGACTGCGCGAGTAACCCACGGGCACGGTAGACTTTATGACCATCGTGGCTGCGGGGTTGATGCTGAGCACTCGCTCGATGACATCCTCAATGTTGTGTGTGTCGAAGTGGTTGAGTGCAGGGTCGTAGTTCGTAGGCACGGCGATGACCACAAAGCGTGCGTCGCGGTATGCCTCCTCATCGTTGAGTGTGGCACGCAGCGCGAGCTGCTTCGAGCGCATATACTCCTCGATGTAGTCATCCTGAATGGGCGAGATGCCGCGATTTATCATCTCGACTCTCTCCTTAATGATGTCTACGGCAACAACGTCGTTATGTTGTGCAAGTAGGGTAGCGATGCTAAGTCCTACGTAGCCAGTTCCTGCAACGGCAATCTTCATATTTGGTTGGTTTATAGTCTAAAACTTCTTGCCAAAAACTATTGAGCAGAAGGTGTAAAACAGAATCTTGAGGTCAAACCATCCCGACCTGTGGCCGAGGTAGTAGAGGTCATACTCCAAACGGCGTAGCATCTTCTCCATGGTGTCGGTGTAGCCGTTATAGAGCGTTGCGTAGCTCGTTACGCCTGGGCGTATCTGGTACAAGTATTCGTAGCGCTTGTCATACTCCATGATCATGTCGATGTAGTATTTGCGCTCGGGGCGTGGTCCCACAAATGCCATGTCGCCAACAAAGACATTCCACAGCTGTGGCAACTCATCGAGGTGGTGTGCGCGGATGAAGCGACCTACATTTGTCAGGCGTGGATCATCCGTGCCGCCGCTATGGCTTAGCTTGGGGCCATGCTTCTCGGCATCGATGCGCATAGAGCGAAACTTGTAGATGTTGAAGGTGCGTCCCATGCGACCCACTCTCTCCTGCTTGAATATCGCGGGGCCTCCATCCTCGCATCGCACGGCGATGTAGGTGAGCAGAAAGAGTGGCGAGAAGAGCACCATGGCGAGTGCCGCGAAGATCATATCGAGCGTACGTTTCACGATACGTGCAAAGCGGTTCATGCCGTCGGTGACAATCTTGCCCTTGGGGATGTCGTTGCTCACGCGGGTATGCACCCACTTATGTTGCTTGAGCGAGCTTGCTGCCTTGAGGGTGCTCGCCCATGTCTTGTAGTCGGAGGTGTTGAAGGGCGCGGCATTTGCGATGTAGATGTAGCCCTCGCTGTCGCTATATGCAACATCGTTTGTTGAGCATATACGTCGCAGCGCACTCTTTCCCACCATTATGCTCGCCATGTCGAGCTCGGTGGAGTATCTACCCACGGTGTAGATGTCGGCATCGTCGAACATCTGTCGCAGGGTGTATGCCGACTTACCGTACGCAATCCATGTGTCACTCTTGGGGTGGTAGTGACAGTGGATATCGCGGCCGCTGTTGCCAGACTCCTTCTGATTGATTATGTTACAGTCCATAAAACTATATTTTTCTCAGCACCTCCCAAAGGTGTTAGTGGGTAATGTGGGATTTGCCGAGTTTTTATTCGTGTGCCAAAATTTGCACCCTATAAGTACAAAGATATGAAAAAGTTTTGTCGGGACAAAACAATTTCATTGTTTTTAGGTCAAACAACCAGCCAATTTTCTTTGTGGTTTTCTGATAGGGGTGGCGTATCCGCCTTTTGCACATTACCCAATACGACACTGCATAACGCGAATATCGTGCCGAAGGTGTTAAGCATGGCTGGAAAAAGAGAGAAGTGTAGTCCCTTTTGGGACTACACTTCGTGTTCGTGAAAAGTATAAAATTTGTCTTTTTGCGAATCTATAGTATGCGTCGCGACTCGCTCTCTTCGGTTAGGCGCATTGCCTGAAAATCGATGCCCGAAATGACTGCCAAACCAGGCTGCTTGCCCACCTCGATTGAGCCCTTGCGGTCAGCAATGCCGAGTGCCTTAGCACCATTGAGCGTTGCGTAGGTGAGAAGCTCTGTAAGCGGAACGTCTCCCAAGAGACGCATATTCCCGACCATCGAGAGGTGGCGTGCCGAGGCGAGTGAGTCTGTGCCAATGGCTAGCTTAGCTCCCATCTCACGGAACATCGCAACAGGTGGCTTAATTGCTGAGATATAGCGGTTTGACTCGGGGCACAGCACCCACGTAGGGTGTATGTCGAAATGGTTGTTAAGTAACGAAATATCCTCTTTGCTGCTTTTGCATCCGTGCACGAGCATCGTTCTGCGAGTGGCGGGCACGCTCTCCGAAATGCGCTTCGCGGGTGAGCCATAGTGCAAAAAGTCGCACTCCCAACCCATGCGTGTGTACCAATCCCACAGCGAGCCGCTCTTGTGGTAGAGCAGGGTCTCATCATCCGACTCGAGGAGGTGCACCGAGAGTGTCTCGCAGCCCTCTTGGGCTATGTCGCGGAAGATGGTGTCTTGGAGTGAGTATGTGGAGTGTGTGGTGATGTCAGAGTTGTGATACTTTGCCGCCATAGCGCGGTGTGTATCACACGATTGCGTGTTGAGGCCAAAGACCTCGAATAGCGTGTGATACTCGATTTTTGAGCGCTCCTTTATTGGCATAATGAGGTCATCGTTGGCGATGTCCATAACCGCCTCCACGCCCTCGTGCCACATCTCGCTATCGGCAACCGATGCGGCATGCAGACGCTCCTCGGTGGTGTAGTTCCCCCTTACGCGGCCAATCTCGCGTGCGAAGCCCGCGAAGCCTGAGCCCTCGGCAATTGCACCACGCAGGTAGGCAAGTTCGAGGTGGCTGTGGGCGTTAACCATGCCAGGGATAAGGATGCCTGGGTAGAACTCGACGCTGGCGATGTTGTCTATGTTGTCGTGCTGCGAGACGCGGGTGATAGTGCCGAGGTCATCAACCTCGACAACAATACCCCTCTTCAGCGCTCCATTAACGAGTGCGTAGTGCGATGCTATCCTTCTCATCTTTAGCACTTATTGAGTCGCGCTTCTCAACTTTTAGGGTATCTGCCGTGAACGCCATCATCATGTCGTAGTTCAATAGGCGTATGTCGAGCTGGTTGTGGTAGAGACTATCTACTGAGAGCTCCGTGGGTAACACGCGTACAACCTTGAAGTTCTTGATCTTGATGTCGGGGAGTTTAGACTCCTCGTTGGTGGGGTGGTAGTACATGTCGATGAATATCTCATCGTGCGTAGAGTCGATGGCGAGTTTACGTGTGTACGACGCCTCGCGGTAGCGGCTGAGCATCATCGAGTGGCGCATGGTCTCCAAGGTGTCATCCTTGAGTGCATAGACCAAGACGCGCGAGTTGCGGTTCTCATCGAGGGTGTCGATAAAGTAGTCGAACGTGATGGTGTAGTCGCCCGTAGTGAGGTCGCCAATGGTGATGCGTAGCTTGTTGGTGTCGCGCATACGTTTTACGTGGATGAGCGAATCCTGATAAACTGTGCGTGTGT
>JAFZGE010000114.1 GCA_017555545.1 Alistipes sp. | reverse complement strand
GTAGTACTCGACGTACGTCCCATTCGGGGCTTTAATTGAGAGGTCGCAGATGACCTCTTATCACAACGAATTCAATTTCTCAGGAGGAGGTAGTAGATGCAACGCTCGGCAAAAAAAAATGTGGATGGGCTGTACTTAAGCGTACTGCCCATTCACATTTTCTTTTGTTAGCGGCAGCAGATGCTGCCTTATCGTGAGAAATTACTTTGTGCGGTTGATGTAAGAGTTATAACGCCACTTAGCATTCTCCTCTGCAGCCTCGAAGAGCTGCTCTGCCTCTGCGGGGAACGCCTTCTTGAGTGAAGTGTAACGTACCTCCTTCATGAGGAAGTCGCGGAACTTGCTCCAGTCGGGCTCCTTAGAGTCCATAACGAAGGGGTTCTTACCCTCAGCCTCGAGCTGGGGGTTGTAGTGCCAGAGGTGCCAGTAACCACACTCTACAGCCTGCTTGCCGATAGTCTGTGTACGAGTCATACCGCCCTTGATACCATGGTTGATACATGGAGCGTATGCGATGATGAGTGATGGACCAGGATATGCCTCAGCCTCCTTAAGTACATTGAAGAGCTGCTGCTGTGATGCACCGATTGATACCTGAGCAACGTATACGTAGCCATAAGTCATTGCGATAGCACCGATATCCTTCTTGCGGATGCGCTTACCTGCAGATGCGAACTTAGCCACAGCACCGATAGGTGTAGACTTAGAAGACTGACCACCTGTGTTAGAGTAAACCTCAGTATCTACGATAAGGATATTTACATCCTCGCCTGATGCAAGTACGTGGTCAACACCGCCGAAGCCGATATCGTAGCCCCAACCGTCACCACCGAAGATCCACTGTGACTTCTTAACGAGCCAATCCTTGTACTCTACGATAGTCTTGCAAGCGTCGCACTGGCAAGCCTCAGCGAGTGGCAAGAGGCGAGCTGCGATATCGCGAGTTGCAGCAGCAAGGTGACGATTATCAATCCACTCCTGCATTACACCCTTGAGCTCCTCAGAGCAGCAGTTGCACTCAGCGATAGCCTTAGTCATAACATCTGCAAGAGCCTCACGGATCTTCTCAACACCCACGCGCATACCGAGACCGAACTCAGCGTTATCCTCGAAGAGTGAGTTAGCCCATGCGGGACCCTGACCCTGAGCGTTTGTGCAGTAAGGAGTTGAAGGAGCTGAACCAGAGTAGATAGATGTACAACCTGTTGCGTTAGCCACCATCATGCGGTCGCCGAAGAGCTGCGTGATAGCCTTGATGTAAGGAGTCTCACCACAACCAGCACATGCACCCGAGAACTCGAACAAAGGCTGTGCGAACTGCAAGTTCTTAACAGACTTAGTCTTGTCTACGTGCTCTGTGTAGCCGATATTCTTAGTTACATAATCCCAGTTCTTAGCCTCAGCTGCCTGCTCTGCCAAAGGACGCATAACGAGAGCCTTCTCCTTAGCGGGACATACGTCAACACAGTTGTTACAGCCTGTACAGTCCATAGGCGATACCTGGATGCGGAACTTGAGAGCCTTAGTCTCGCCCAAGCCCTGCTTCCACTCGAGGCCAGATGCTGCAGCCTGCTCCTCAGTTGCGAGGAAAGGACGGATAGCAGCGTGAGGACATACGTATGCACACTGGTTACACTGGATACAGTTCTCAATCTTCCACTCTGGAACTGCAGTAGCGATACCACGCTTCTCGTAAGCAGCAGTACCATTGTCCCAAGTACCATCCTCGCGGCCGTTGAATGCCGATACGGGGAGTGAGTCGCCCTTAAGTGCGTCGATAGGCTTGCAGATGTCGCGTACGAAAGCGGGGATAGTCTCATCAACTACAACCTCAGCCGCCTTGCACTCGATGTTTGCCCACTCAGCGGGAACCTCAACCTTAACTACAGCCTCGCAACCAGCGTCAACAGCAGCGTAGTTCATGTTTACGATATCCTCACCCTTCTTGCCGTATGATTTGTAGATAGCCTTCTTCATCTCCTCAACTGCCTTCTCGATAGGAATGATATCGGCAATCTTGAAGAATGCAGACTGCATGATAGTATTGGTACGAGAACCAAGACCGAGCTCTGCAGCGATCTTTGTAGCGTTGATGATATAGAAGTTAATCTCGTTCTTTGCGAGGTATGCCTTCATGTGGTCGGGCAATGTAGCGCAAGTTGTCTCAGCGTCGTTTACTGAGTTCAAAAGGAACGAGCCACCACGCTTCAAGCCCTTCAACACGTCGTACTTCTCAACATATGATGGGACGTGGCATGCCACGAAGTCGGGAGTAGTAACGAGGTAGGGAGAAGTGATGGGGTTGTCACCGAAACGCAAGTGTGATGATGTGTAACCACCAGACTTCTTAGAGTCGTATGCGAAGTAAGCCTGACAATACTTGTTTGTCGAGCCACCGATAATCTTGATAGAGTTCTTGTTTGCACCTACAGTACCGTCAGAGCCAAG
>JAFZGE010000017.1 GCA_017555545.1 Alistipes sp. | reverse complement strand
GGTAGCTGAATGTCATCTCGAGGGGCTCAATTGGGTGGAAGTGTCGGAAGTTGAAGATGCGTATCATGTTCTCCTCCACTGAGCGACCAATGACAAACCAGTCGCTCTTAAACTGCTTGATAAAGTAGGGTTCGAATATATACTCGAGGCGTATTACACGATCCTCCTCGGGACGCCTGAATTTTAGCTTCACACATCGCGACTCCTCCATCACCTCCAAGATAGGGTTCAGGTGGCGGTATAGTACGCTCTTGTCGAGCACTATGCGCTTGTTGAGTTTGGGGTTTGTCGCCAACGCATTGCTCAGGCGCATTTGACGTAGCAGTTGTAGCTGTGTCTCGGATAGTTCGCCTCCGTCGGCGCTTTGAAGTACGTAGTGGTAGCCGCCATGACGCTGACATACGATGCTGATGTCGAACATCTCCTCTATCGCCGCGATGTGGTTGTTGAATGTGCGGCGTGGCAGCGGCGTGCCAGGGATGTCGTTAAGTGCCGAGCGCTCCCATGCATGACTTATATCCTTGAATCTAATGCCGTTGTGGCGCGCCACAAGGTCGAGGAGCCACACATATCTATTAAACTTTTTTGCTGACATACTCTAAGTTTTGGTGCAAATATCGCCTTTTTGTGTGCCATATCGTGGCACAAGTTAGAAGACCTCTCTCAGGATGCGTATAGACTCCACCGCGCGTATAGATTCGAGGTGGTAGGCGTAGTATTTGAGCATGGCATCGAGGAACTCCACGCGCTCTGTGCGGTTGAGGCCAATTTCGGCGAGGTAGCGCACATCGCACTCCAACATATCGTGTAGTATTCGTGCATTCTCGGGCGTTAGTGCCATGCTTGGTATCAGGGCGTGGGGTGTGAAGTGTCCGTCTCGCATATCGAGCCATGCGCCATCCTGATACTCGTTGTCGGGCGAGAAACCGAGCGGGCGACTGAGGTTGGCAAGAAACCATAGGTGGAAGTTGGCTATGCCCTCATCTATGGCGTCGAGTGCCGCCACGCAACCCCATACGAAGTCGAAGAGCTCGTGTGCTGGCTCGTTGTCTCTCACTAGGCGATACAATACCTCGGCCATAAATAGCGACATCGTAGACTTGCGGATGTCGAAGGGGGTAGACTGCAACACTATGCCTGGCACGAGATCCTTCATGCGGTGCATAGACATCTTCGATGATTGCAAACCCTCGAACTCCACAGCAAACATCGGCTGCAGGAGTGCCATTTTCGAGCCCTTTGCCGAGGGCTTTACGCCCTGTATCATATAGCTCTGGCGGCCGAAAGTGTCGGTAAGCATATGCACGATGAGCCCCTTCTCGCCATACTTTAGTGTGCCGAGAACGATGCCACGTGCTTTATATGACTTCAGCGCCATGTGTTACCTATTGGGGGTCGTGCCACTTGCCATCAGCCTTGATAATCTCGATAAGGTGGTCGAGAGCCTCCGACTGGTGGATGTTACGCTCCACAACCTCACGGCCGCGGTAGAGGGTGATATGCTCTGGTGATGAGCCAACGTAGCCATAGTCGGCATCTGCCATCTCGCCTGGGCCATTCACGATGCAGCCCATAACACCAATCTTGAGGTCCTTGAGGTGCGATGTGCGTGCCTTGATTGCTGCGAGTGTAGACTGTATGTCGTAGAGCGTGCGACCGCAACTTGGGCAGGCGATATACTCAGTGCGCGAGAAGCGCAAGCGCGATGCCTGCAAAAGGATAAGCTCAATCTCTTCAACTACCTTTGCCTCGAGTGCTGGGGCGTCAATCCACACACCATCTGCCAAGCCATCGATAAGCAGCTGTCCCATGTCTGCTGCGGCATATATCGCTACAAGCGTGGGGTCACTCTCCTCATATCGGCGGCGGAGTACCACGGGGCGGTTGTCCGTGCGGTTGAGGATTGAGGCGCGCCACTCGTGCGTGGGGTTGGCGCTTACGGCATCTACGATGTCGTAAGCCTCGCTAATCTCGCTATGTATGATGGGCTTGGCTGTTGTGCGTGGCTTGAATGCTGTGGGTGAGTAGTTCTCGAGCGATGCCACCTCAAACTCACCGCTGCGCTTTGCAAAGTGGTCGACTATAATTCTACCTACGGGAACCTCGTTCTCGGGATCCTCGGTGAGCGATACGCGGAGGGTGTCGCCAATGCCATCGGCAAGCAGTGCTCCAATGCCCACGGCGCTCTTTATGCGACCCTCGATGCCGTCACCCGCCTCGGTTACGCCGAGGTGTAGGGGGTATGTCATGCCCTCGCGCTTCATTGCCTCAACAAGCAGACGGTATGCGTGCACCATTACGCGCGTATTGCTCGACTTCATCGACACCACTACGTTATGGAAGTCCGCTTCGCGACACATAGTCAAAAACTCCATCGCCGAGGCTACCATGCCCTCGGGGGTGTCGCCATACTCATCGAATATGCGCTTTGCCAACGAGCCATGGTTTACGCCTATGCGGAGTGCCACGCCACGACGGCGACATATATCTATGAGTCGCTCCAACTCGCCATTCGAGGTGCGGAAATTACCTGGGTTGATGCGCACCTTGTCGACCACCTCGGCTGCCATCATCGCTATCTCGGGCGTGAAGTGGATGTCGGCAACGATGGCCGCACTGCAGCCCTCTTTGCGTAGCTGCTCCATGATAGGGCCGAGTGCCTCGCCCTCCTTTTTGCCCTGTGCTGTGAGGCGCACAATCTCTGCTCCCGCCTCGGCAATGCGCTTTGTCTGCTCTACGGAGAGGGCGACATCAGCCGTTGGCGTGTTGGTCATAGACTGCACGGCAATGGGGTGTGTTGAGCCGATTTTAACACCGCCAAATGTCACCTCATGTGCCTCGCGACGGCTATATTTTAGTGTTGTACTCATAGATGTTTTTCGGTTTTGTAGCAAAGGTAACTCTTTTTTCGTGAATAGAGGAGTATCAACCCTAAATAAATTAACGACTTAAAAATGATATTGATTTTCAATAAGTTATACGCGTTGGTTTATTATATTCGTAACTGCTTGATTATCAGCACTATGAAAAACTCGCAAAAATGCATTTTGTAACTATTTGATTATCAGCATGTTTTAGAAGGCGTCGCGGAAATAAAAACGGCTAAAAAATTTGGTAACGGCTATATTGTTTCGTAAATTTGCAGTAGAGAAAAACCCAATTTAGGGGCTAATGTTCAACATTTATTTTTGTGGCTTATGAAAAAGATAGTTTACCTGTTTTTGGCGGCGCTCGGTTTCAGTTGCTCCTCTATTAATGAGCCCATGCCTATGTATGCACCACTGCTCCCTAAACCTACGAAGCTCAAGGCTCATGTAGTGGATGAGGATGGTAATGCTATCAAGGGCATCGAGGTTTCGGCGGGATATAATGGTAGTGTCGAGCCTGCTGGTTACACCGATGAGAATGGCGACTGCATAGTGTCGTGGGAGGATGATATCCAGTTGATGAAGTTCAAGGATGTCGATGGCGAGGAGAATGGCGGTGAGTTCGAAGAGAAGCACCTCAATATGAGCCGGGCTGAGAAGCATAGAGACGGAGACACCCTTGTGGTCGATGTAAAACTGGAGAAGAAGTAATAATATATATAAGGTACAGCAATGAAACGATTAATACTGTTGGCGATGGTGGTGTGCAGCTTTGCGCTATCATCGTGCGAGAAGGAGCCTAAGCGTGAGCCATACTATGTGCTCAGCTTCTGCGCAGAGGTTGTCGATGAGGAGGGTAACCCAATACAAGGCATCTACTCATACCCCGAGGGCAGCGCCTTCTATGGCCGCTCGGGATATAGTGACTATCAGGGCATAATAGACTATGGCTTTGTGCACATCAACCCCAATAAGTTGCACAAGGTGGTATTCGAGGATGTTGATGGCGACTACAATGGTGGCGAGTATGAGAGTGTAACTGTTGATATCCGCGATCAGCTCACAGGCATCAACAACAAGCCCGACGAGTGGGGATATGTTGGTAGCGCTGTTGTCAACGTCGGCAAGGTAACTATGAAACTTAAAAACCTATAAACTATGAAACGACTTATATATCTACTAATGGCTATGCTTGGCTTTGCAAGCTGCGACCATTTTGGTATGGTGGAGTATGGTTGTCCCACTGTTAGCTTCTCGCTCAAGGCGCGTGTTGTGGATGAGGCGGGCAACCCCATCCAGGGTATCGAAGTGCGCACCGAGGATGGTGGACGCTTCGAGTATAATACTGGCTTCTCGGACTACGAGGGTAATATCGATGCCTATGGCGGATACTTCTGGCCTGGTGCTCAAAACCAAAAGATGCAGTTTATCGATGTCGATGGCGAGGCCAATGGCGGTGAGTTCGAGACGCTCACCGTGAAGATTGAGAACCTCATACAGACCGAGGAGGGCGATGGTAACTGGTACGAAGGCGCCTACACCGCCGATATGGGCACTGTGACCATGAAGCTCAAGGAGAAGAGCGAGGAGAACACTGATACTCCCGAGGAGTAGCAAAAGGTAGATTGCCACGGAATTGCACGCAATTCCTCGCAATGACAATTAAAAATTTAATACTATGACTGGCAAACTATTAGTACGACTATTTGCGCTATTTGGCATGACGCTAACATGCGTCGCATGCTATGGCGTTGAGTACACTGAGTTTAATGCGGAGTTCGGTGCTTCGGGTCGTGTTGTCGATGAGAGTGGCACGCCCATCGAGGGCATCGAGGCGCGTTGTGGCGAGAACAGAACCACTACGGATGAGAATGGCCGCTTCCACATCTATGGCACTAGGCCCTGGCTGGCATTGACCGATACCGATGGCGAGGCTAATGGTGGCGACTTCGAAAAAAGGTCATTCACCTTTGGCGAACCGGGCACACAAATCGAACTCGGCGATATAGAACTCACGCGCGTAAACAGCGAGGAGTAAACATGCGTCATCCTTTCAATAACGGAAAAATCTAACACTATGAAACGAACAATACTTATAGTAGCGCTTAGCATGGCATTCGTAGCTGTGTCGTTGTGGCTTATCCTTAGCGGTGGCAGAAGTAAGCGCGCAACAAGCTTAAAATATCGCCTTGGCGGTATGCTGATTGGCCTTACGGCATTGGCATCGACAGCCTGCGAGGGTGGTGGATTTATGACATCATGCTACGACCCTGCACCCCCGCCATCTAACTATCACAGATGGAATAATAATGTAGCCAATAGCGAGCTTCGCAATGGAGATATTGTAGTTCTTAAATATGTGTGTGAGTTTGGCGAGGAGGTGACAATATCGTTGATAAGCGATGACAACGATGAGGATCGGGTGCTTTGCAGTGAGATGTATAATGTGGAGCATGGCGATAACCTACTATCTTTCACAATTAATGCTGGCGACTATCGTGGTAGGGCGAAGTTGTGCGTGGAGTATGTGAATTATGAGGGAGAGGAGCACTCGACACCACACTCCGTCTTTGTCTCTATTGTAGATTAACCTATGTTTTTCTCGCGACGCAAAAAGATGGAGCTCGGCTTTATGGTCTTCGAGCTCACGGATGCCTGTAACCAGGCGTGCAGGTTCTGCTACAACCACTTTAAGGGTGGAGCAGAGCCTTGCCCCGTTGCTGCGCCCGACTTCCGCATGGCACGCCGCACGCTAAAACGCTTGCAGCGCGAGGCCAATATCTCGAGCATATCGTTCTCGGGTGGCGAGCCGATGCTTATGCCCCGCATCCACGACCTTATACTCAAGGCGCGCATTGGTGGCTCGAATGTCAACCTGCTGACTAACGGCACACTTCTCAAGGCAGAAGACATCAACATTATTAGAGACCTTGGCGTTGGCGTAGTGCAGATACCGCTGCTCTCCGACCGCGCGGAGGTGCACGACCACATAACGCAGCTTGCGGGCTCATGGGAGCGCGCCATGGCGAGTGCCAAGCGTATAACCGACATCGACCCCGCTTGGCTGACGCCCGTCTTTATCCTTAGCCGCCTGAATGTGGCGGATATAGAGTCTACACTGGAGATGTATGCCGCGATGGGGGTCAAAAGAATAATGCTTAACCGCTTTAATATCGGTGGTTTGGGTCGTAAGTACGCCGCAGAGCTAACGCTCTCGCATGCCGAGTTGCGCGATGCCTTCCGCCGTGCTAACGCTAAACTTGGCGAGCTGGGCATGCGTGCCCACAATGGCGTCTGCACACCTATGTGCGTGCTCACGCCCTCAGATTACCCCAACATCACCTTCACGCATTGCACAACGGATCTCAAGTCGCGCCCCTTGACCATCAACTACCGCGGCGATGTGCGCTTCTGCAACCACTCGCCACGCGTATTGGGAAACATCCACAAGGAGCACCTCGAGGATATCCTCAGGCGCACAACCGATGATGGCATCTATGACACCACGCCCGAGCGATGCGCCCAGTGCGACCTCTGGCAGCGCTGTCGTGGAGGCTGTCGTGCAGCCTCGGAGCAGCTATACGGCACATTCGACATTGCCGACCCCGTATTAGATTTATAAACCTTAAACGATACGAACTATGAAACGATTGATACTCTTTGGATTAGTAGCGTTAGGCTATACATTCGTAAGTTGCGAGCCCGAGGGCGACCAGCAGATATACCCCGCACCTGCCTATGCACCCCTACATGAGGAGTATAGCGAGAAAGCGCCAGCTGAGGAGGCACTCGCAGAGGAGGTTAACAACGAAATACAAAACGAATAAGATACTATGGGAAAACGACTTGGACTACGCCAGTGGATGGCGTTGAAGCTATTCAAAAAACTACGCCAGATACGCCGTGACGAGCACATCTTAAATACTCTGTTCTGGGAGTGTACCCTTCGCTGTAACCTGCAGTGCCGCCACTGCGGTAGTGACTGCAAGGTGGACACCACGCTCACCGACATGCCCGCAAAGGATTTCTTCCGCGTGTTGGACAACGAGATTACGCCCAATGTCGACCCACATAAGGTTTTAATTATCCTCTCGGGTGGCGAGGTGCTCGTGCGCAAGGATCTCGAGGAGATAGGCATCAACCTATATCGCCGTGGCTACCCTTGGGGCATGGTGACTAACGGCATGGCGCTCTCGCGTCAGAGGCTCGACTCGCTCATCCGTGCGGGCTTGCACTCTATCACCGTCTCGCTTGATGGCTTCGAGGAGCACCACTACCATATCCGCCAGAATAAGGATAGCTTTGCACGCGCCGTGGAGGCTGTGCGCATGATTTCGGCAGATAAGGAACTTGCATCAGATGTTGTGACATGCGTGACTCCAGCCCTTCTACCACGCCTTGAGGAGTTCAAAGAGTTCCTCTACTCACTCGGCGTACGTCGCTGGCGATTGTTCACCATCTTCCCTGTTGGTCGTGCCGCAACAGACCCCACGCTGCAGCTAAACAACGAGGAGTTCACCTACCTTATGCAGTTCATCGAGAAGTGCCGCAAGGAGGGTCGCGTGAAGGCAGCATACGGCTGTGAGGGCTTCCTCGCAGGCTATGAGTTGCGTGTGCGCACCAACCCATTCGAGTGCTACGCAGGTGTGGGTACCGCCTCTATCCGTGTCAATGGCGATATCTCGGGCTGTACCAGCGTGCGTGCCAACTTCACGCAAGGTAATATATATAAGGATAACTTCTGGGATGTGTGGCAAAACCGCTTCGAGAAGTTCCGCAACCGCTCATGGGCGAAGAAGGGCAAGTGCGCCGACTGTAAGATGTGGCAATACTGCGAGGGCAACGGCATGCACCTCTACGATGACGACGAGAATCTTCTCCTCTGCCACTACCACCGCCTAACGAAGTAGGCAAAGAGATAGTTGTATCCTTGCATATTAATGTAATATGCAGAAATATTACCCCCTACCGTCAATTTCTTAACAAAAAGTTTGGAAATTTGATGGGGGGGGGTAAATTTGTGAAGTGAAATATAATAAATATATAGTTATGAGAAGAGTATTGTTTGGTCTGGTGGCATTGATTATAGCGAGTGTTGCAGCGTCGTGTAATACGGATAAGCCTGGAGTGGAGCAGCCCAACAAGAGGGGCGATGACTTCGTAATCGATGTGACGGAGGTGACCACGGGAACTGTCAAGGCGACCATCACGCCCAAGGATAAGGATATGATATATGTGGCGCAAGTATGTCAAATATCGGATAGCATTGAGGATGTGGTTGAGTACTTATTTTCTGATCCAAATATTACATTAACGAATATTGGCGTAAAACCATATCTTGAATATGCATGTGATAATGACCTTGATATCATAGAGTTCATTACGCAGTGTAATGTTGGTGGCAAGGGTAGAATAGAACTTGAGCGCAATATGTTGCAGCCTGGCGCGCAACATTGCATTGTGGTGCTTGGTTTCGAGCCTTACTCCAATGGCAACAGAATCGACTTTAGAGCAACAACGCCTGTCTATTATGAGGCTGTGACTACGGGTACGGCACTCAATAAGGATGTGTCGTTCGAGACAAATGTAACCTTAGATCCTGTTATGGGCTCGGATATTTTGCTCGATGTTAAACCACAAGGTTGGGATGGTATCTACTACTATACGTTCTATGAGCGTAAGATTGGCTACGACACATACGAGTTCTACGATATTGATAAATATACTCCCGACGAGCAGTTTGATCACTACGAACAACTGTGGCACTTTGAATTTATACGCTATATAAATTATAATGATTTAGAGGGTCTTGAGGCTTTATTAAGGGCAAACACTCTTACTGGCGATGTTGAGGATAAGCGTATTCAGCTTAAGGCAAACACCGAATACTGCTTGGTGATATATGCTATGGATGTTTTAGATGGTGTAGTGCAGCTAGTCTCATATCCGCATACAACATACTTCACCACATCGATCTACGAAGATTCTGATATAACATTCGATGTGGAGATTGGCGAGGTTAATAGTCGTAGAGTGGTATATGGTGTTACGCCATCAAGCGATATGGAGGGATATTGCTCTGTTGTGATGCCTGTAGCGGAGTATAATGACTGGGATAAGGAGTTATTAAAGCAACGCATTGCTGACCAGTGTGTAAAGAATGATGATGTCAGATTTGGCAATGCGAATTATGAGGACTACACTCTTATACCCGACACCGACTATTATGTTGTATGTCTTGGTTGCCACGGTGAGGTTGCTACATCCGAGATGACAACTATTCCGTTCAGGACTGAGCCAGAGCGTGAGCCCGATTGCAAGATTGAGGGCGTCGAGATATGTGGTCCGTTCAATGCCACTGCGTTATACCGCTACGACCCCGTGAAGTATGCCGATTGCTACGACCTGTCCTATGAATTATATGACTATTGCGCCGTAGGTGTCGCGGTTAGCCTTAGCCAGGAGCCTCGCATGATATACGCTACATTCCTCTTTGAGGATGAAACATGGGGTAAGAGCGATGAGCAGATTATTGATATGCTCCGAAATCACGAGTCTTACTCCTATAACCACTTCTATTTCTGGGTTAAGTATAACCATAAAGGTCGCCTCTACGCTTTGGTTATGGATGAGGATGGCGATGTAGACTTCTATGCATCCCCCGAGGAGTATCTCTTTACGCGCGACAATGTGCTTACCTCTACGGAGGATGTGGCACGCCTTGCCGAGATATACGACCAGGCGCTCGCCTACTACGAAGGTGGTTATAATGCCTCTCCAACTGCGGAGCCAGCGCCCGAGGCAATGTGTCTAAATGCACTGTAAAAAATCTGTGTCTATGAGAACATTTCATAATATAGTATTCGCCGTGTTGTGTGGCGCGTTGGTGGTGTCGTGCGTCAAAGACCCCAAGTTTGAGCCAACGCCCACGACCAAACCCGCAAATAAAATCATTGGAAACGCCGATGGGGCGCTAAGCGGAGAGTTGATTATCTATGTCGATGATGCTACTGCCAATGCGTGGCACAACGCCTCATCGCCCACGCGCGCGGGTGTTGTTGCAATGGATGCAGTGGCCGCGGAGTTGGGCGTGGAGAGTGTTCGCCCCGTCTTTAATATGGCTATAAATGCCGACAAGAAGCGTGAGCGAGGTATGCACCGTTGGTTTGTCATTGAGTTTGCGGAGGATACTCCCGTGGAGAGCGTTGCCCAGCGTTATGCTGCGATGAAGGAGGTGGAGCGCGTGGAGTATGCAATGGAATTTGTACGCCCCGAGGTAAATGTTGTGCCTGTGGAGAGCCTGCCAGTAACGCGCTCGGATAGTGAGCCTTTCAACGACCCTATGCTCCCTCTGCAATGGGGATTGCACAACGAGGGTAGTAGCGAGATATTTAGCACCGCCTATGCGGGGGCGGATATCAACGCATATGAGGCGTGGAAATATGCTACGGGAAATCCAAAGGTCGTAGTTGCGGTTGTTGACGAGGGTGTTAAATACACTCATCCCGACCTTGCAGCCAATATGTGGACTAATACAGCAGAGTTGAATGGTGTTGAGGGTGTCGATGATGATGGCAATGGCTATATTGATGACATCTATGGCGTAAACACCATTGAGCTTAATGGCAATATATCGTGGAATAATCGCAGATATGACTCCGAGGGCAACTATACTGGTGATGTGGGTCACGGAACTCATGTTGCGGGCATCATTGCTGCGGTAAACAACAATGGCGAGGGTATCTCGAGCATCGCAGGAGGCTCGGGCAATGGCGACGGCGTGCGCATAATGTCTGTGCAGATATTTCAGGAGAGTCTTGGAGCAGACAATACCAGAATTGCTGCAGGTATCGAGTATGCCGCAGATATGGGCGCTGCGATACTGCAATGCTCGTGGGGTCAGCCACTTTCGTGGATTAGCGACTCGGGATATGAGAAGAATACGGGTAAGGCGTTGATTGAGGCCATTAAGTATTTTGTTGAGTGTAGCGACAATGAGGTGATGGATGGCGGTGTGGCAATATTTGCTGCGGGTAACGAGGGTCTTAACTATACATGCTACCCAGGTGCCTATAACCAATTTATATCGGTATCAGCCTATGCCCCCGATGGTCTGCCTACGGGATATACAAACTACCACTACGGTTGCAACATCGCAGCCCCAGGTGGCGACTTTGAGTATGTCGATGGCGTGTTAAACCCTAATGGCGCGATACTCTCCACCGTACCAAGCGAGACCCCCGATGTTTACAATAATGGAAAGACCACCTATGGCTCAGACTATGCCTATATGACAGGAACATCTATGGCGTGCCCATATGTCTCGGGCGTTGCAGCGTTGGCACTATCCTCGGCCGTAGACCACGGCATACGCCTCACGAACGACGACCTCTACGATATAATCTGCTCGTCGGTAAGTGATATTGACCATCGCCTTTACGGCTCTAAAACGGTCTATACCTATAGGGGCAAGGTGTCGCAGATAGTGTTGGATGACTATCGTGGTAAGATGGGCATCGGCATGGTGGATGCGCTCTACGCAGTATCGGGCATGCACGGCTTAAAGAGAGTAGCTGCATCACTCAATACATCCACCTATATCAACATCAACGAGACCATCAGCGATGGCAAACTCGGCATTAAGATTCTTGACTTTGAGATAGACAAAGAGACTCAGAAGCGCCTCGGCATAGATAAGGTTAATCGCTTTGGAGAGCACGAGGTCTACTTCGTCTGCCGAAAACCAGGCATCGGCAAGATAAAACTGCGTTATTATGCTGGTTGTCCGAAGGATGAGTATGTCCCCGATATGAGTGGTAAGATTGTAGAGAAGGAGTATCTCATCATCGCCCGCGAGAACAACGATCGCGGTGGTTGGTTGTAGTCTAAATATTCACAACAACAAAACAAGGGGCATCCAAACGGATGCCCCTTAACTTTTGTGGTTGATATTATGCCTATTGCAGCTCTACGGCGTTCATAATGCCTACAAGCGTGCCGTTGCGCAATAGAATCATGTTGTCGCCATCCATCTCGTAGTGTGTGACACCCTCGAGCATATCGTAGTAGGCGCTCTCCATAGCGTGATTCTCGCAGTAGCGGCGTGTTGAACCGAGGTTTGCGATGTCGAGTGCGCGGGTCTTATCAACACTATATGTCGCAGTAAAGCGATTGCAGTCACCTGCACCTGCTGCAGTGCCATTCTCGCTGAAGCAGATGGTATAGGTATCACCCTTTGCAACTACCTCCTGACCCATAAGCTGGATGAGCTGCCATGTGGTACCGAGCAGCGGTTTCTCCAGCTTGCTGCGCTTGCGACAGTCGCAACAGCCCACAGCGAGGATGAGTGAAAAGAGTAGTGCGAATGAAAATAAAATCGTGCGTTTCATAACATTATTCCAAATTATCGTTATCTTTGCAACAAAGATAATACAAAACAACTAAAACTTATAAAGACAATGAAAAAAGTTATCGCTTCACCTAAGGCTCCTAAGGCTGTAGGTCCCTACTCACAGGCTATCGCACACGACGCAACACTCTATATCTCTGGTCAGTTGCCCATCGACGGCGCAACAGGCGTTATGGCAGAGGGCGTAGAGGCTCAGACACGTCAGGCTCTCACAAACCTCGGTTACATCCTCGAGGAGGCTGGTTACACATTTGATAACGTAGCAAAGACTACAGTATTGTTGGCTGACATCGCTGATTTCGCAGCAATGAACGCTATCTACGCTGAGTTCTTCACAGGCGACAAGCCCGCACGTATCTGCTACCAGGTTGCAGCATTGCCTATGGGCGCACGTGTTGAGATCGACGCTATCGCTATCAAGTAATTTAGAGCGATACTGCAAAACTGAGGACTGTCCTTTTTGGGCAGTCCTTTTTTTGTTGGAAGGAATAAAAAATTGGGCCGTCTTACTGTCACAGCAGACGGCCCTCACACAATGGACACAAACAATTATTAACTTTTTACACCATAAAATCTCATATCACTTGCAACCCTCGGGGCAATAGCCTTATGTGCTATCCTTGCGCCCTGGTGGGTGAAAATCCGGCTCTCATTAACTCTTAATTATTAGCGGGATTCTCGTTTTCGCTCTAACCTTTTTTAACTTATTTTTAGTTATTTCTATTTGTTTCTGGTGCAAATATATGGCAAGAAATCTAATATTGCAAGCTAAAAATACTTATAGCGTCATAAGCAAAAATTATAAAGAGGGAAATATATGCTTTGCATCGCGCAAAACTATATATTCCCCTCCAGTTTTATTGATTGATTATACTCTGTTTATCAGTGTGTTATGCAGTTGCTATGCTCGCCGATATAGTGCGGTAAATTGCACGCTGATATAAGGATATAATCAAAATATTTTTAACTAATTTCTATACTTTTTTTCAACCGCCTCATCTTCACCCTCGGGTACGACGGCCATTTGACCTACAGACTCGCTCTCGGCATCGAGCTCGCCAATCATCTGCACGGCATCCTCCTCGACATAGAACGATGAGATCTTCACGTGATTCTTATCCTCCTTGAGGCCGAGCTTGATGAGCTTCGTAGCTGAGGTGATGATGCTTTGTTTCTCATTCGCCGTCGACTTCTTGAGATCTGTTACTGCATCTGTAGTCTTCTTCAGGAACTTCTCCACCTCGTTGAAGCGCTCGGCGAAGATCTGAGTACGCTTGATCATCTCCTCGGCAGTCTCTACAATCTTCTTCTGGTTGCCCAGCTGGCGGCTCTGTGTCCACATAAGCTCCAAGATGCGCAAGTTCATATACATAGTCTGAGGACCAAGGATGAGTACACCCTTGTCGTAGGCATACTTCCAGAGGCTGCTGTCGTTCATCAGCGCGAGGTTGAGCGCGCCCTCGTTATGCATATACATAATCACGAAGTTGAGCTTCGAGTAGCCCGTCTTGAGATATTTTGTGTAGTCCTTCTTGGCAAGCAAGTCGACCTGACGGCGCACCGCGGCGATATGCTCGGCGCAGTACTGTGATCTACACTTTGCAGCCTCCTCGCTCTCGTTGCCAGTGTTTATGTAATCGGTATATGCCTTGATGTTGACCTTCGAGTCCACGATAACGTCGCGGTTGTTGGGGAAGTGGAGCACGAAGTCGGGGATAAGACCCTTATCCTCATCATCTTTGACGCTTGCCCCGAACTCATCCTTCAACGACTCCTGCGTAGAGTACTGCTCGCCCTCCTTGAGTCCCAGGTCTTCGAGGAGCTGGCGTAGCTTGAGCTCGCCGAAGTTACCCTGCACCTTAACCTCACCCACAAGGGCACGTGTGAGGCGCTCGGCGGTCTCACCGAGGTCGCGGCTATTCTTCATATTCGCCTGGATGGTGGCATCGAGGCGCGTCATGGTCTCGTTGTGCTCCTTGTTTGTTGTGTTGAGCGCCTCCTGCATCTGCTTAAGGCTCTGGCGCAATGGGTCAACAATCTTTGATACCTGCTCCACGTTGCGCTCACCGAGCTCCTCCTCGCGTGCCTTAAGCACAGTCTCAGAGGTGGTGCGCATCTGCTCGCGGATAAGCTCAAGCTGCTCGTTGAGTTGCTTCTTGTTTAGTGCCTTGAACTCATCCATCTGGCGTTGCTGCTCCTCGCGAAGGTGTGCAATCTGCTCGGCGTGCACCTCCTTGAGTGATGTAGTCTGCTTTGTCTGCTCCTCGCGAAGGTGTGCAATCTGCTCGGCGTGCACCTCCTTGAGTGATGCCGCCTGCTTCTCGAGGGTCTCGCGTGCCTCGCTCTTCAAGGTCGTTAGCTGCTCCTCGAGGTGCTGGCGCGATGTGCGCTCGATGTCGCGCTCCGAGCGTAGGGTAGTGGCCTCGGCGCGTAGTGCCTCGAGGCGCTCCTCGCCCTTTGCTATCTGCACCTTGCTATCTGCCAACTGTGCCTCAAGGTCTAGACACTTTGCTGCGTCGACATTCATGGGGCGACTGCGACGGCCTACTAAGAAACTTGCCGCCGACATAATAACGACGACGGCAAGTGTTATAATAAAATATGTGTACATATTTATATTTAAGTTTGGGTGTGACCTACGGGTCTACGGGGCATGCGGATTACTCCGCGAGGGTGCGCTTACGCAACTTCACGACATTCTCCACATGGTGTGTATGTGGGAACATGTCAACGGGCTGCACAGCGAGAATCTCGTACATCTCGGCAAGCAGAGCTAGGTCGCGCGCCTGAGTTGAGGGGTTGCAGCTTACGTAGACCATGCGCTCGGGTGCTGCGCGCTTGATGACGTCCAATACGCGCTCATCGACACCTGCACGTGGTGGATCGAGGATGATGACATCGGGGCGGCCGTTGCGTGCGATAAACTCATCGCTCATAACATCCTTCATGTCGCCAGCATAGAAGACGGTGTTCTCGATGCCGTTGATCTGAGAGTTAATCTTCGCATCCTCAATAGCCTCGGGTACATACTCAACACCCACAACCTTTGCGGCACGACGTGCGCAGAAGTTTGCGATGGTACCAGTGCCTGTGTAGAGGTCGTAGAGCACATCTGTGGGCTTAAGGTCGGCAAAGTCGCGTGTGACTTTGTAGAGCTCGTATGCCTGCTCCGAGTTTGTCTGGTAGAACGACTTGGGACCCACCTTGAACTTGAGACCCTCCATCTCCTCGATGATGTGATCCTTACCTGCAAAGCAGATAGGCTCGCGGTCGCCGAGTGAGTCGTTCCACTTCTCGTTGATCATGTAGATGAGCGATGTGATCTCCGGGAACTCGTTCTTAAGGTGCGACATAAGGGCGTTGATGCGCTCTGTGTCGTTCTCGTTGAATACTACGATGACCATAATCTCGCCCGTAGAGGCTGTGCGGATGACCATCGTGCGCATAAGACCCTCGTGTAGGCGGGCATTATGGAATGTGTAGCCATTCTCAATGCAGAATGCCTTTGTTGCAAGGCGAATGCGGTTCGAGATGTCTACCTGAAGGTGGCAACGGTTAATATCTAAGACCTTGTCGAAGCAGCCAGGGATGTGGAAGCCCACAGCGGGGGTAGATGCGATGTCGCCAGCCTCGGCAATCTCCTCGTATGTCAACCAGCGCTTGTCGGCAAAGGTGAACTCGAGCTTATTGCGGTACTCGCGTGTACGCTCCGAACCGAGACATGGGCGCACCTCGGGAATCTCGAGGTGTCCGATGCGCACGAGCTGATCCTCAACCTGTGTGGTCTTCTGCTTGAGCTGCTCCTCATAGGGGAGGCTCTGCCACTTACAGCCGCCACACACGCCAAAGTGCTCACAGAATGGCTCGACGCGTAGTGGTGACTTCTCCACGAAGCGCACTACGGTGCCCTCCATATATCGGCGGTGGTGCTTGCGAATCTGCACGTCCACCACGTCACCAGGCACAGCCATAGCTACAAAGACAACCTGGTTGTCAACCTTACCCATAGCCTTGCCCTCGGCAGCAAGGGTTGTGATATGTAGTCCCTCAATAAGGGGGTAATCCTTTCTTCTCTTTCCCATAATAGTAGTTATATGCTAAAAGGCCTTTGTTCTATTCTCCTCGGCATCCTTCTCCAATGCCTCATCGCCCTCCCACTCGAAGAACTCAAACTCGGTGCAGTTGCCCAAGCCGAAGCGTGTGTAGGTGATGGGGAGACCCATTGCCACGAACTTTGTCTCGTATGCGGTCTTTACAGAGAGCACCTCATCGGCATATCCCGAGCCGTAGATATCATCGTTCTGCACCTCGACATTGAGACCCAAGCGCTCGATAACGGCTGCGGTGTAGGCATACAAATGCTTAGAGTCGGTCTTGAGGTTGATTACGCCATCCTCGGCCAACATCTTCTTGTAGTCGGCAAGGAAGAGTGGGGATGTGAGGCGCTTCTTCGCGCGTCGGCTCTTAAGCTGTGGGTCGGGGAAGGTGATCCAGATCTCCGCAATCTCGCCTGGAGCAAAGAACGAGAGGATGAACTCGATGCGTGTGCGCACGAAGCCCACATTCTCCATGCCACGCTCCGTAGCTGTCTTTGCACCGCGCCACATACGTGCACCCTTGATGTCGATGCCGATGTAGTTCTTGTCGGGGTTGCGCTCTGCCAAGGCTACGGTATACTCGCCACGGCCACAGCCCAACTCAAGGATGATGGGGTTGTTGTTGTGGAAGAAATCCTCGTGCCAGCGACCCTTTAGAGGGTGGTCCTTGTGGAAGATGTCATCAAACTCGGGCTGCACCATGCACTTGAACGTGAGGTTCTCAGCAAATTTTCTTAATTTATCTTTTCCCATGGGGTACTATTTTAACTTCTATCTACTTAACTTCAGGCTCTCCTATCATGATGCCGATAGAGCTTACACCCTCGATGATGGTGTCGGGTGTGATGCGGAACTTATATGCACCACATCTGCCCAAAACGGCATCCTTGCGGTAGAGGAACGTCTGCTCCTCGGGGCGCACCTCCTTGATGCGTGGTATGCGGAGTGTGAAGGGCTCCTCCGTTACCATCGAGTCGGGCGATATCGCCAAGATGCGTAGGCTCACCGAGTCGGCAACATAGTCCGAGCCGTAGCGCACGACAATCGATATGTCGCGCTTCGAGAGCGAGT
This sequence comes from Alistipes sp., assembly GCA_017555545.1. Lineage (GTDB taxonomy): Bacteria > Bacteroidota > Bacteroidia > Bacteroidales > Rikenellaceae > Alistipes. Next base: position 26,850 of record JAFZGE010000017.1, on the reverse strand, counting down.
CGGTGTTCTGGTAAACAAACTCCTCGGCACCGCTCCATGTGCATCTCTGCATGTCGTGCATATCGACGCTATGGCGCTGCTCGTTACATGCTACAGCAAGCATGCTCATTGCGACCAATGCTAGGAATATAAGGCGTCGCATCGGCTACTCGTTCGATTTATTGTTGTTGTTCTCGCCATTGCGCTCGCGACGCTCTCCACCATTGCGGCGACCACGGTGGTGATGACGGCGGCGGTCGTTACGCTCGCCACGCTCGGGGCGCTCGTTGTTCGATGCCTCTGTGTTCTCACCCTGTGGAGCTGCCTCTGGAGCACTCTCCTTACGCTCGCGTGGCTCACGATTCTCGCTGCCTTCGCCATTGTTGCGACGCTCACGACGGTCACGGCGATCGCGACGGTCTCTGCGCTCACGACGCTCGCCACCCTGCTGTGTCTCCTCTGCCTTGGGCTCTTTGTCCTCCTTGGCCTCGGGTGCTGGAGCCTCTGCGGGTGCTGTCTGCTCCGCTGCCGCCTCCTGGCTCTCGCCCTTGTCGCGGCCACCACGGCGCTTATTACGCTTATTGCGCTTAGTCTTATTGTCGAAGCGTGTGATGCTATCCTCCTGGCTACGGTATGTTGGCTCCTCTACGCGTGTCTCATCACCCTCGCCAATAAGTGTCTCGGCCTTCTCGCCAGCACGGTTGAGGGCGATAATCTCTCTTACGCGGCTGATGGGTAGCGTAGTGAGGTTTGCCATTGTGCCCTTGCTGGTAGAGAAACTCATAGTGCCTGCCAAGGGGTCGATCTTAACCAAGAACCACTCGCCATCGAGTGTCTGCAATGGCTCGCGCAAGCGGGGGATGGTGCGGCGTGCATCGGCATATACGTCGTACTCGTACATGAGGCAGCACTTCAACTTAGAGCACTGACCTGCCAACTTCTGGGGGTTGAGCGAGATCTCCTGCATGCGTGCAGCGTTCGTTGTTACACTCGAGAAGCTCGAGATCCACGATGCACAGCATAGCTCACGGCCACATGCACCAATACCGCCAATGCGTCCCGCCTCCTGACGTGCACCAATCTGCTTCATCTCGATGCGGATGTGGAAACGCTCGGCAAAGACCTTGATAAGCTCGCGGAAGTCGACACGCTCATCGGCGATGTAGTAGAAGATAGCCTTGAGCTTGTCGCCCTGGTACTCCACGTCGCCAATCTTCATGTTGAGGCCCATGTCAGCAGCAATCTGGCGCGAGGCAATCATAGTCTCGTGCTCCAATGCTATAGCCTCCTGCCAACGCTCGATGTCGTAGGGGCGTGCCTTGCGATAGATCTTCTTGAATTCGCCATTGTGTGGGTTGAAGCCTACACGGCGCATCTGCTTCGCCACCATATCGCCCGTGAGCGAGATGATGCCGATGTCGTGGCCTGGCTGAGCCTCTACAGCAACGATGTCGCCACGCTTAAGCTCAAGATTATTCACATTCTGGTAGTATGAGCGACGTGTGTTCTTGAAGCGTACCTCGAAGATGTCTGTAGGGATGTTGTTGGGATACTCCTCGAGCCAGTCGGTCTCGTGAAGCTTGTAGCAACCCTCTGATGCGTGTGCCTCAATCTCATCGCCGCAGTCACAGAATGTGCAACCACGACCAATATCTGGAATATGTCTCTTATTACAACTCATTTTCAGTTATAGTATATATATCGGGGTAAAGATACAAAAAAATCAGTAAACATAAAAGCGCTAAGCTAAAAGTTTACCAAAGCGAGATAAATTCATCTAAAAGCGCAACGACACCGAGAGTGAGAAGAGGCGTGGGTAGGCGTAGCTAAGGCGGTTGGCAAAGGGTGTAACATCGGTGCGGCTACCCACTCTGCGGAGCGAGATACGGTTCTCCTCATAGGCACTATATACCACGTTGCTACCCAGGATGTTGCGTGCTGTGAATTGTATGCCAAGCGATGTCTCCTCGGTTAGCGTAAAATACTTGGAAAGGGCGATGTCGATGGTGGCAGCATCGGGTAGGCGCTGCTGAAATCGCAGTGCCTCGGTCTCCTCGTTTGAGGCGGTGTAAGAGAGCACTCGTTCTGTACGTCGCATCACTGATGGCGTTACGTAGCTGAGTGCCCAATACTGCACCGAAGCGCGTGCCATCCATCCGTTATGCCTGAAGCAGATATCGCCGTATAGAGATATCTCAGGTGCTCCAATATGGTGTCCGCGCATCGCGGATATGGTTTTAGCAATCAGAATGTTATCGTTATCTGTGAATATGTTTACAGTGGGGTTTCTGTGGTAGCGATATTGCGCAAGGTTGAGGGCAAAAGATGAGCTAAAATAGCGTGACCATGAGGCTCTCGCCGTAGCCTCAATACCATAGCGGATGCGGCCGATGCCACTAACCACGGCGTCGGAATATTCGCCCGCAAGGTCATCATAATAGCGCACTACGTCTATCTCGCGAGTAGTGGAGTTGAGGTATATGGCAGCCGTGGCGCGGAAGCGTTTCGCGGTGTAGGAGTATGTGATTTCCGATGATATTGTGGTAGCAAGTTCGGGTGTGTTGACTATGCGATTATTGTACTGCGGTTGCATGAATAAATCATCGGCATCGGGCGTGTTTGCACCCAACATCAGTGTTGCGCTTATGTTATGATTATCAATACTATATCGGCATGACGCGTTAATCATTGCGGGCGTTAGCGTAATGCTTTGTGAGCGACCAAACGAGGCCTTCCCAGCAAAGAGTTCTTTCTCGAAATATCCGCGTCGCCAAATGAGTTCAGGCATCATCTGCGCACCCACCGCGAAGTCGAAATTGGAGAGACTCCACTCCGCCGTAGCATAGAGTTTTAGACCAATGCGGCTGAGGCGATAGTCATATCCATAGCGGTCGCCCTCGTTGACAATGTTGTTGGGGTTGCGGAGGTTATTATCCGTTAGGTGCGAGTAGCTTGCATCATCCATTATGTAGTAGTCTATGTCGCGAATGTGCGTTGCACCAAGCAGGTCATCCATCACCCTAAACTCACGTTCGCTGTCGCCACCTAGCTCTGCACCATAGTTGAGCGTAACGATGCCAACACGACTCTTTAGCCCCGCATTTATGGCAATATGTGAGATGTTCGAGCGGCGTAGTGTCACGGCATAGCGCGCTGCACCATCCTGCTGAACTGAGTTAGTGAGGTAGAGTCTGTCCCAGTCGATTTGGGTGTAGTGCAGGTCGTTTGTCGACCATGCCCTTTCAACGATAACGCGTTCATCATCAGAGTAGTATGATGGCATATATTTATAGTTGTCGGGAGCTGCAGTTGGGGCGTCGAACCACGATAAAGTAGATGCTCCTCGTCGCTCGAAATAGGCGTTTGCCGTGAGTGTAAGGTCGGTAACGGCGGTCACTCTGCGCTGCCACATTGCAATAACCTCGGGGCGGAGCGATGTTGCCACGCGCGAGTTGCGCACCTTGCCATTCTGCATGCCCCATGTGGGGTTATATAGCTTGTTGTGCGTAAGTGTGTAGGCCTCCTCTGTAGAAGCCTGGCGAAGACCTCGCTGAGACCATGGAAGTGATATTGCGATATCCAGTTTGTCGTTGCGGCCATTATACGATGCGCCTACGGCAATATCTACTGCATTTGTGAATACACCCTCTACATATAAATCGCGTCCCGTGCGCACGCGTGCGTAGTCCATAATCATCCAGCCCTCCTTAAGCGGCACACCGTATTTGTCGATGCTATATACGCCGCGATGGTTGATGCCTATGAGGTAGTTGCGACCCGAGAGATCGGCATATAGCGATTGTCGCTCGTAGAGGCGTGACTCGGCTCCCGATAGTATCGCTGTAGTCTGATTTGTTGAGCCTGATAGTTGTGCGCGAGAGATGCCGTTTTGCTCGTTTGTGGCGTATCCCAGCGCCTTAAGAGTGCGTAGGGTGGTGTAGTCTACTACGGTATTGCCAAAGAGGCTGCGGCTCTCCGAAAGAGGCTCACCGCGGTATCTGCTTGTGGCATAGGATAGGGCATAGCGTGAGTTGGGTGTGTAACTGCGCGTTTGAGGCTCTGTGATGAGTGAGTCGTTGAGGCCAGCCCAGAGCGATATGTCGTTATCCTCCTCTTTGTAAAACTTGAAATCCCTATAGTCCAACGCCTCATACTCTTGCGCAGCGACCCTCTGCCATGGCTGAAGCAGGGCAGCGACACATAGGGCAAGGTATAGTATAAATCTCCTCATCAGTACTACAAAGTTATAATATTTTTTATAACTTCGCCCTAATAAATATCTATAAGCGATGAAACGAATAGTAAATCCCTGGTTGGATGTAGAGGGTTATGGCTGCTTCGGCTGTGCCCCACACAACGATAGAGGTCTCCGTATGGAGTTTTATGAGGATGGCGAGAATGTGGTATCAGTATGGACACCCCGCATAGAGTTTCAGGGTTGGAACAACACGCTGCATGGAGGCATTCAGGCAACGCTAGCAGATGAGATAGCAAGCTGGGTGATATTCCGCAAGCTGCAGGTGGGTGGCGTGACCTCAAAGATGGAGGTAAAGTACTTGCGCCCCGTGCTTATAAGTGATGGCGCTATAACGCTACGTGCAAGCATAGTGGAGAAGCGTCGCAACCTTGTGCGCGTAGCGATTGAGATAACAAATGGTAAGGGTGAGCGCGCAACAGAGGTAGAGTGTCTCTATTTCACCTTCAGCGAGGAGCGTTCAAAGGAGGAGTTTTACTTCCGGCCCTTCCTCACCGAGGATGAACTATAACAAGCGCTACTAATTAATCATTACGAATAAAGAAATAGGCTATCCGTGGTGGATAGCCTATTTTCTTACATATTTAGGTTACGGATTACTCCGCCTGCATTGCTGCATAAGAGATACTCAACGCATCAGCCTTACGGAGCTCCTGCTTAACTGCAGTAAGCTTACCAACTGTTGCCTCCTTATCAACACGCAAGTTAACCACAATCTCCTTGGGGCTAACGCCCTTAGTTGCAGTTGTTGCGCTGATAAAGTTACGAATATCCTCAACCTCCTGGGTCTTATCGTTAAGCTGAATCTTCAACGCATCCTCGCCCTTAGCGGCGTTCATGGGCTTACCCATCCAGATGTTTACAAGATTCTTCTTGTCGAGCTCAGTGATCTCATTAGCCTGGGGCATCTGAACCTTTACCAACGGATCAACCTCACGCATTGTAGTTGCTGCCATGAAGAAGAAGAGCAACATGAACACGATATCGGGAAGTGAAGAGGTCGACATAGCGGGCACTTCACGCTTGCCCTTTTTTGCCATTACTGCCATAATTACTTCTTTGTTTGATCGTTAGGTTCTGCCTCAGATATCTTCATAGGAACAGCCTTGCGGATGTTACCTGCCTGGATGTCATCAAGCTCATTGTAACCTACACCATATACCGCGCGTGAGATATCATCGCGGTAGAGGTTGAAGGCGTGAGTAAGCTCATCCTGCACCTGAAGATAGATCTTATACTTTGACTCGTTATCTGCCTTAAGAGAAACAAGACCTTCGCTAATGTCATATGTAGCGCCCTCGATCTCGGTAGCCTTCTTGTTAGACTTGTCCGCGTCTACGAGGAAGTGGTACACCTCACGTGAAAGACGTGAGTGACCTGCCGAACGCTTAAGGTCGTTTGAACGATACTCCTCAGTACCAACCATGATACTACCGTTACGAGATACGTTTACCTTAAGTACGTTACGCTCATTTACATCAACATCGTTCTGCTGCTCTGTAGGGTCAATCCAGGGCGGAAGCGTACGCTTCATACCTGTGTCGACATCCATCGTAGTGGTCACCAAGAAGAATATCAACAGCAAGAATGAAATATCCGCCATTGAGCTAGAGTTAATCTCTCCAGCCTTTTTCTTCGCTCTAGCCATACACTACTTCTTAAAGAAACCAATAACTACTGAGATTACAGCTGACAATACAGCAGCACCTGCTACGATGTAGCAAACGATGAGACCGAAATCAGCCTTGATATAGTCTGATGCACCGAATACCTGGCGAGTTGCAGGATCAGTACCAAGACCAAGGTCGTAACCAGCAGCATCCTTCAATGTGTTGCCCTCGAGCCAGCCGTGTGTGCCTACGAAGTAGTTTGCAACAACATAGATGATACCAACGATAGCAACGCCTACAACCAACTTGATAAGAGCCTTCTTCCAGTTTTGTGCGAAGCTGATGAAGAGGTCTGCGCATGCGCTGAATACAGCGATAACGAGGATGATTGCGAACAAAGCATAGCACCAGTAGATAGTGTTGCTTACTGACTTAGCCAAAGCCGCAGCGTTCTCACCGTCGATCTTAGCGTTCTCGTTAGCGAGCTTAGATGCAGCGATGTTATCCTCCATGATCTCTACGTTAGTCTTGTAGATGTTGAGAGTGTCAGCAGTTGCCTTGTAGTCAGCTACAACAGCCTCTGCGTCCTTGAGCTGCTTCTTCTGCTTAGCGTTGAGGCTCTTAAGCTCGCCGAGCTGAGCGATCTCAGCCTGTGCAGCGTTGTAACGATCCTCCTTAGCAGCTACCTTAGCCTCGTATGCGGGGATAAACTCGTTCACAGTGCGATCGAGCTTAGCCTGCTCCTCAACGATGGCCTCCTCAGTGAGCATGTCCTCGCCAATCTGGCCAGCGAAGACCTCGCCCAACTTCTCAATACCCTCATCTACTGTTGCAACATTCTGAACGAGAGGAGTGCTGTTGGTAATCTTTGAAGACTCAGGAGCCTTCATACCATTCATTACAGCCAATCCAACTGCCGCTACAGAACCAACAGCAAGGAGAATACTGACTATGATTCTAAATACTTTCATAATAAAAATTCTTCTTAAAGTAAGTTGGTCTTAATTAGCGCTTGTTGTATGCTGAGAGCATATCAATCAACTGGATTGAGCTATCCTCCATCTTAACAACCTGAGCCTCGATCTGAGCAAGGATGTAGTTGAAGAAGATCTGAAGAATAACAGCAGCGATAAGACCGAGCATTGTAGTCAAAAGAGCCACCTTGATACCACCTGCAACGACTGCGGGAGAGATAGTAGCCTGAGCCTGGATATCATCGAATGCCTGGATCATACCAACAACGGTACCCATGAAGCCGAGTGATGGAGCAAGTGCGATGCACAATGAGATCCATGAAAGACCGCTCTCCATGTTACCCTGCTGAACTGAACCGTAAGATACAACAGCCTTCTCTACAGACTCGATGCCCTGATCGTAGCGCATAAGACCCTGGTAGAAGATTGAAGCAACGGGACCGCGAGTGTTACGGCAGTATGCCTTAGCAGCCTCAACGCCCTCAGCGTTAAGAATCTCCTCAACGCGAGCGATGAACTTCTTAGTGTTGATCTTTGACAAAGCAAGGAAGAGGATACGCTCAACAGCGATAGCCATACCAAGAATCAAGCAAACCAAAGGCAAGAGCATCCAGCCCCAACCACCCTCGAGGAACTTCTTCAAAAGAGCGAAGTGCATGGGCTCACCCTGCAACTCTGCCTCCTCAGCGTCAACGTCCTCAGCAGTTGCCTCAGCAACCTGCTCAACGGCAGCCTCCTGTGCGGGCTCCTCGTTTGCATCCTGTGCGTAAGCAGCGCCGAATGAGAGAGTAGCAGCTGCCAAAACCAAAAATAATTTTTTCATAGTGTTTTGATAGTTAAAATTTGTAATTTTTAGTAGTTGTTTTCTCTATGTTTTTGTTCGTAAACTCGTTTTTCATCTGGTGCACATGTCCCTATTTTTTGCCTTTTTGGGCTATTTGTGACCCTAATATTGGTGCGAAACTGTGTGTCAATCAAATTATTACGACCATAATGCGGCTAAATCCTGTGTGAATCGCCCCGCATTTTTGGTGTTTATCAGTGCGAAATATACGGATTATTTTCCGAAATTCCAACGCTCTTACAGAGTAAATTCACCACGTAGCGGGCGGCGCATCAAATTGAGTGTTTCCGAAAGTGGCAAATTTTTGCCTAAAACGTACATAAGTTTTGTCACCGCAGCCTCGATTGTCATGTCGTGACCCGACACTACGCCAGCCTCCTGCAATGCCAATCCAGTCTCGTACAAATGCATTTGAACAGCGCCATCCTTGCACTGCGAAACGTTCACCACGATGACACCCTTGGTGACAGCCTCCTTCACCAACTCAACGAACCACTCCGATGTGGGAGCGTTACCCGCGCCGTAGGTCTCAAGCACAACGCCACGCACGCCGCTGTCGATAAGCATTGCGCGGAGTGTTGAGGGGCGGATGCCTGGGAAGAGCTTAACCACGATGACGTCGTTGCACAACGACTCGCTGATGCGGAATTCATCCGAGAAGTCGGGGGCGTATGGAGCGATGTACTGTGTGTTGTACTGGATGCTCACACCCACGTCGGCAAGGGCATGATAGTTGAACGACGCAAAGGCGTTGAGTGCCTCGGCGCTATGCTTTGTGGTGCGGTTGCCGCGCATCAATTTGTTCTGGAAGTAGAGTGCTACCTCGGGTACGATGGGGTTGCCCTCCTCGTTGCGTGCACCAGCAATCTCGATTGCTGTGATGAGGTTCTCGCGACCGTCGGTACGTAGGATGCCGATAGGAATCTGGCTACCTGTGAAGATGACGGGCTTGGCGAGGTTCTCGAGCATGAAGCTGAGTGCTGCTGCAGAGTAAGACATTGTGTCTGTGCCATGTAGCACGACAAAGCCATCGTATTTAGAGTAGTTGTCGCGGATTAGACGTGCCATGTCCACCCAGTTCTCTACCGATACATTAGATGAGTCGATAGGAGGTTTTATGGTCAAAACCTCGAGGTCAACCTTGAGGCGTTTGAGCGAGGGGAACTCCTCATAAATTCCGCTAAAGTCGAATGGAACGAGTGCGCCAGTCGCCTCGTCTGTCTTCATACCGATTGTTCCTCCGGTATATATAATCAAAATCGAAGATCTCTTCATAGCTGAAGGGTTGTGGGCTTTTATGCACCACATATCTTTACAAAGGTAGGCAAAATTTGCCATACTCAAGCGACTTTTGCCATTTTTTTTCGCTTTTATGCAAAAAAATGTTTCGCCGAGTGAAAGATCATCCCCCTCTTTTAGAGTGAAAAGAGTGCCTTTGCCGTTGCGGTTGTGAGCTTGTCGACATGGTCAAATGTCGTATTGTGCAGCTCTGCAACCTTGCGGCAGACGTGCTCAACATAGGCCGATTCGTTGCGCTTGCCACGGTGGGGCACAGGGGTGAGGTAGGGACAGTCGGTCTCAAGCAATAGCAACTCCACGGGGAGCTGTGCTACCTCCTTATCTAGACCTGCATTCTTAAACGTAACGACGCCACCAACACCCAAATATATCTCGCCCATCTTGGCAAACTTCAGCGCACGCTCCGCAGAGTCGGCGTAGGCGTGAAGCACGCCTCTGAGTCCGCGGCCACGATATGTTGCAAGGACATCCTCCATCTCATCGTATGCCGAGCGGGTGTGGATGACAACGGGCTTATTGTATTGTAGTGCCAACTCAATCTGTGCGTGGAGTACCTCGCGCTGCTGGCGATAAAAGTCCTGGCTCCAATAGAGGTCGAGGCCTATCTCACCCACGCCACACAACGACATAGGGGGCTCGCGCAGCAGGCTCTCTACGGCATCGAGCTCCTCGCGCCAGCGTGGATTATCGTTCACCGAGGTGGGGTGGAGACCCGCCATGGCGTGGCAGTAGTCGGGGTTGGCTGCTGCGAGTTCAAGCATGCGGGGGCGACTCTCGGAGTCGATATCGGGGAGAATCAGAAGCTCCACGCCCGCCTCTTTGGCGCGTGCGAGTGCCTCTGTGCGGTCTGCGTCAAACTCCTCAGCATAGATATGTGAGTGTGTGTCTATCATAGAGTATTGTCTTGATTGTTAGTGTTATATGCGCTCGTAGCGCTTGCCTGGGAGGCTGCGTATAACGCCCTTGAGTTCCATATCCATAAGTGCCATCGCAAGTTCGCCAAGTGTGAGACCCGTCTCGGCAATTATGCCCGTCCAATCGAGCGTCGCAGCATTATCGAAGGCCTTATATATGAGTTGCTCATTGGGGGGGAGGCTGTCTAGGGGTGATGCCTCGCATACCTCCTCTACAGGCTGTGTTATATCCCAACCCATATCCTCAATAACGTCGTTCGCAGTTAGAATAAGGCGTGCCTTGCCGCAGCGAATGAGGTTGTTCGAGCCGAATGACTGGGTGTCGGTTGCACGACCAGGTATAGCCATAACGGTGCGACCATAACTGTCGGCGATGTCGGCTGTGGCGAGTGAACCTCCCGATGCGGGCGATTCGACAACGATAGTGCCCATGCTGAGTGCTGCGATTATGCGGTTGCGGGCGATGAAGAGTTGCCCGTTCTGCTTCGACTGGCTGTGTAGTTCCGAGACAAGTGCACCACCCTGACGGAGTATCTCATCTGCGAGGTTGCGGTTGGGTGCGGGACTGACATTGGGGAGTGTATCTGCCACAACGGCTACGGTGGTCGCATTGTGTGTGAGTGCCGAGCGGTGGCAGGCGCTGTCGATGCCATATGCAAGGCCGCTTACAATGCAGAGGTCGGATATCTGCGTTGCGAGGCCACCCACGATCTTATCCACGGCGAGTATGCCCGAGGGTGTCGCCTCGCGCGTGCCTACCATAGATAACGTACGCATGTGTAGTGCCTTGAGGTTGCCCTTGACGAAGAGTACGTGAGGGCGATCGGATGTCTCGCGCAGAGCCTCGGGGTAGTCGTCATCGGTCGCTGCGATGGCGATAATCTGGTTCTTACGGCAATACTCGATCTCGCGCTCTGCATCGTGCATGCCCTCCTTCGCCACGATGCGCTCGGCTACATCCTTGCGTAGCTTAGTCTCGTTGACAAGGGTATTCAGGGGCGCACGAAATATCGCCTCGGCAGAGCCGAAGTGCTCGATAAGGTGGACAATACCGCGGCTGCCCAGCCCACGAATAAAGAGTAAAGCGAGATCCTCAATTACCATAACCCCATAATTTTGTGTAAAGATAGCGAAAATTATCGTATGGTGGTTATGCCGAAGCAAAATTACTTGCCCAGAGGTGTGATATGCTTGGTTACGGCAAGCGTAGCAATGGATATGCGGCAGTCGGGTACGGCGCGCATAATCTCCTTGAGGAATGTGGTGAGCGTAGCACCCGAGGTGAGCACGTCGTCAACAACGAGGATGTGCTTGCCGCGTAGTCTCTCTGGTCGCACGATGCGGAATAGTTCATCGACATTCTCCCAGCGGTCGCGTGCTCCACGTCGTGCTTGTGACGGGTTGTTACGTATGCGGCGTGCTGCGCGTGTATCTACCTTCGTGCCGAGGTTCTTTGCCATACCCTCGGCGAGATATGTAGATTGGTTGTAACCGCGCTTAAGGAGTTTTATGGGGTGTAGAGGTACAGGGATGATAATGTCGATGTCGTCGTATAGTCCCGAAGCCTTGAGCTCTGCGCCATACCAGCGTCCCATGTTGTAGGCTATCTGCCACTCACCGCCATACTTGAAGCGGTGTACCATGGTGCGCCAAAGGCTGTCGCCGGCATAGAATATGAAGGATGAGCCCTGCTCGATGGGAACAAGACCTGCGAATTTCTCTTTGACGGGATTTTCCTCTTTGTGCCAGTAGTTGGTCAGAGGTATGTCGAAGCGGCATTTTATGCAGATGCCGTGCATGGCGTCATCGACATGCTCGCCACACACCATGCACTCCTGGGCGAAGAGCAGTGAGCGTATAGCTCGATATGCACTATAGAGCATCGACATCGATAGATATCTTTACGGTTTTATACTTGGCATCGCTCTCCACGGCGGTTATTGCCTCGCGGAGTAGCGTGCGCGCACGTTGCATAGATGCTCCCGACTCAATTTTTAGGAGTATCTCGGCACGGTGCTCACCGCGTAGCATCTCCAGCGCTGCGGATACGGGACCCATCACTCTTGCGCCAAACTTCTTGCGCATCACGTTTGCGAGGGCGTGTGCCGCATGGTGCAGTAGGTTGTAGTCCTCGTGGCGCATAAGTAGGCGTATAAGGTGCGAGTAGGGCGGATAGCCGAATGCCTTGCGCTCCATAAGCTCGCTGTTTGCCATGGCGTGGTAGTCTCCCGAGGCTACGAAGCGTATCACGGGGTGCTTGGGTTGCGATGTCTGTATCACTACACGGCCACGGTCGTTGCGTCTGCCTGCGCGGCCTGCAACCTGCATCATAAGCTGGAAGGCGCGCTCCGAGGCGCGGAAGTCGGGCATGGTCAACAAATTGTCAGCATTGAGGATGCCGACAGTAGTAACTCCTCCAAAGTCAAAACCCTTAGTAAGGATCTGTGTGCCTACGAGGATGTCTGCCTCGCCATTATCGAAGCGTGTTACGATGCGCTTGAATGCTCGCTCCGAGGTTGAGGTGTCGCCATCAAGGCGCTCGATACGTGCCTCGGGCATAAGGCGTGCAATCTCCTCGGCAACCTTCTCTGTGCCGAAGCCCATGAGTGCCATGTCCTGCACTTCGCAGTTGGGGCACATCTTGGGTGCGGGCATGTTGTAACCACAATAGTGGCACTCCATGCGGTCAGTGGCCTTGTGGCGTGTGAGCGTCACGTTGCAATGTGGGCAGCGTGGCGAGTAACCACACGTGCGACACTGTATATAGGGGGCATAGCCACGGCGATTCTGAAAGAGAATGGCCTGTTCGCCAGCCACGAGCGATCTGTTTATATTCTGCAACAACTCGAGGTTGAAATGTGTCTTGCGCTCGTTGCGCTTCACGGCGCGTATGGTATCCGAAATGATAATCTCGGGGAGCATAGCCTCGCCCCAGCGCTCCGTAAGTTCCACGTAGGCATACTTGCCCGATGTAGCATTAACGAGGCTCTCCAACGAGGGTGTGGCGCTACCGAGCACCACGTTTACGCCATATATACGGCTCATCACAACGGCCATGTCGCGGGCGTTGTAGCGGGGTGTGGGGTCGGTTTGCTTGTAGTTTGCATCGTGCTCCTCATCCACAACGATAAGGCCTGGGCGCTTCATCGGCAGGAATATCGCCGAGCGCACGCCCACGATTAGTTCGCCACCCGTAGATGATGCTAGGCGGAGGAATGTCTCGCCACGGCGTAGGGGTGTGAGGCGTGAGTGGTAGGTTGTTGTGCGACCCTCGAAGATGCGTTCAAGGCGCTCGACAAGCTGTGAGGTTATGACAATCTCGGGGACAAGGACAAGGGCGTCGCGACCCTCGGCGAGGGTGCGGGCAATGAGGTGTACGTATATCTCGGTCTTACCTGAGCCCGTTACACCATGCAGGAGTGCTACCTTACCACTCTCATGGCCTCGGTCAATGGCCTCGAGGGCACGTTGCTGCGCCTCGGAGAGTGTCGGAAGGAGGAAGTCGTTTTTGTTGTTTGTAGCCTCGATGGGGGCTTCGCGTAGTTCGATGAGACCGCGGCGCTTGAGCTCAGCAATATGCACCGTCTCAGCATCCACGAGGCGGCGTGGTACGAAGCCGTCGATGCCTCCGCGCTCTATGGCGAGTGCGGCAATGCGATCCATGGTCTCGGTGCGGCGGGGAGCCTTGCGCGAGTGCTTAGCGACGTATGTTGTGAGGCTCTCCTCGCTGCGCAGCTCCTCGGCAAGAGTAATAAATGTCTCGGTGGGGGACTCTATGCTACGCTCATCGAGCTCGGTGAGTGTCGTAGCTGATGGCTTGGCCAAGGCGGGTAGCGCAACGCGCATAACCTCGCCAATGGTACACATATAATACTCCGCAATCCACTCCCAGAGGCGTTGTGCCTCGGGGGTAACGAGGGGTGCAGAGTATAGCTTTTTGAGGATGGGCTTGATGCGTGGGTAGTCGGGCTTCTCAGCCGTAATGCACCATACGATGCCCGTATAATAACGACTGCTGCCAAACTGTACGACTACGGCGTCACCCAAGCCCACACCCAATGCCTCATCCACCGAAAAGGTGTACATTGGCTGTGCCAGCGGGAGAACTACCTGTGCGTAGAGCATGGCAGCAGTGGTTTAAGGAATGTTTTATAAATTAGTGTATATGTATTCGCAGCATTGGGTGTTTTGTTTCGGGCGCTTTTGAATTTATTTCGGGCTCTTTCTCATCTTTCTTCAGTTACAATGCTCGCATTGCGCCTTCAGAAGAGCTGAAAAATATCCTCGAAATAATCTTCACAATCGCCTCGAACTAATTTATAAAACCTCCCTTTTACTGTTATACAATGCTCTATTAGAGCTTGTTCAAGGCGTCGAAGCCCTGACCGTAAACACCCATTACTGAGCCTACGGTGATAAATGCGTTAGGATCCTGCTCGCGTACGAACTTCAAGATTGTAGATGTGTCGCGCTTACGGCAAACAACCATAACAGCCTTTGAAGGAGTCTTTGAGTACCAACCCATAGCGTCGATAAGTGTAGCGCCGCGGTTAGCCTTGCTGTTGATCATCTCAGCCATACCCTCGTAGTCCTTACAGAAGATCATAATCTGGTTAGACTGCTGGTTACCAGACTGTACCAAGTCTACCGTGTAACCGATAACTGCAATCATCATGAAACCGTAAATCATACGTGCAAATGCCTCGGGGTGGAGAGGCGTGATAGATACAGCCTCGATAAGATGCTCTGCAGAAGGATTGTACTCAGCAGGTACCATGTTTACGGTGGTAGTGAGGAAGAGTGAGCCAATAAGGATGCCGAAGTCAGTCATGATCAACACCTTACCGTAGCTTACAGTACGGAACTTGTTGATAATCATTGCAACGATATCTGTACCACCAGTTGAGCCACCCTGCATGAATGATACCGCGATACCAACACCGCAAGATGCAGCACCCATAGCAACCAAAAGGATACGCCATGAGTCAACGCCCATCACCATCTTAACCATGGTGTCAGCAGGCATGAAGCTTACAACGTTGAACATCACAGACATCATCAAGATGCAGTATAGAGTCTTGATACCGAACTTCCAACCTACGATCATAACGCCGAGGATAAGAAGGATGCAGTTGATCACAAAGATCAAGTTACCGATGGTAACGAAGTTGGCGATGAACTCCGAGCCAGGAAATGCGCTTGAGAGAACGGCGTTGATAAGTGTTGCCAAACCGGCAGCACCACCACCCATACCGCCTGCGGGAAGTACGCACATCTGCCAGCCGAAGGCGTAGCAGAACATACCAAAGGTCATCAAAAGATACTCCTTGATGCCAGAAAGAATCGAACGAGAAGAGATTTTTACACCCATATCAATTCAGAATTTAGTAAAAATAAGGCTAATAGTTTATAAACTAATATTAAAATTTCCGTGTTAAATTTGGGGCAAATGTACAAACTTTCGCCCAAATCTAGCAATTTTTAACGGTTATTTTAATGGGTAACCCGCAAATAGTTGTTGTTAAACCATTTGCGGGAGCCCACAATTAGTACCAAACGCTCTTTTCTGCGCCCATGTGGAACTTGAGCGTGCCACCCGCGATAATCTCCTCGTGAGTGATGTAGTAGCGGTCGAGAGCCTTGCCGTTGAGCTCCACGCTCTGAACGTAGCGGTTCTCCTCGCTGTAGCCTACGCGCTCAACACGGAAGATGCCGCCCTCGACATCAACCTCCGCTGCGTCAACCATAGGCACACCCAAAACATACTGCTTGGATGCGGGCTCTACGGGGTAGAAACCAAGAGTTGTCATAACGTACCATGCAGACATCTGACCAACATCCTCGTTGCCTGAGAGACCGTCGGGCTGGTTAGAGTACATAGTCGCCATAACCTCGTAGAGACGGTCGGCTGCCTTCCATGGCTCACCCAACATCGTGTAGAAGTAGATGATATGGTGGCTGGGCTCGTTGCCGTGAACATACTGACCGATAAGACCTGAGATATCGGGTGTTACATCCTCACCCTCCATCTTAGAGTCGGTAGTGAAGAGCTCGTCGAGGCGTGCGATAGTTGTCTCGCGACCACCCATATACTGCTCCAAGAGGTCGAGATCGTGGGGTACAAGCCAAAGGTACTGCCATGCGTTACCCTCACAATACTCGTTCGCGATGCGCGATGCGTTATATGGGTTAAAGTCCTCGCGCCACTCGCCAGTAGATGACTTGCCACGGATGAAGCCTGTGGTGTGGTCGTAGTAGTTAGTCCAAGAGTGGCTGCGAGTTGCGAGGTACTCAGCCTCCTCCTTGCCGAGCTTCTCGGCTACGGTTGCAGCAGCAGCATCGGCAATAGCAAACTCCATGTCGTGTGCGATAGACTCGCCCTGGAGGTCGTTAGGCATATAGCCGAAAGCCTTGCGATACTTACCACCGCGCATATCCTTCATTGCTGAGGTGTAGATAGCCTTCCATGCGCGCTCCTGGTCGATGCCCTCGATATCCTTAGCCACAGCATCCGATACGGCGATGATACCTGGAGAGCCTACCATACAACCATTATCCCAACCCCACAAGTGCCAGATGGGGAGGAAGCCCTGCTCCTCGCAGATGTTGATCATGGTGTTGGTAACATCATCCATTAGCTCGGGATGAGTGATTGTCATTAGAGGCAACTTAGCACGGTAAGTATCCCACAATGAGAATGTTGTATAGGTGTCGTGACCTGGGTCGGGGTGTACAACATTGTCTGCACCACGATATGTGCGGTCTACGTCTGAGAACAACGATGGAGCAACATACATGTGATACATCGCAGTATAGAAAATTTCCTCCTCAACTGCTGATGCTCCCTCGATGCGAATCTTTGAGATCTCCTTGTTCCACTTGTCGTAGGCCACCTTGCGTGCTGTGTCGAAGTCGATGTCTGCAACCTCGGCGTTGAAGTTGAGCTCAGCACCCTCGGGGCTTGTTGAAGAGAGGGCCACCTTAACGCCAATCTGCTCGCCCGCTGTTGTATCGAAGTGTATGCGGTAGTAGAAGCCATACTCGCCAATAGGCTCGAAAGCTGTGAAGGGCTTCGAGAACTCGATTACGAAGTACACCTTCTGGTTATTTGACCAACCCCAGCTGTGGCGGCGACCGATAACGCGTGTGTCGCTAACAGCCTCAGCGAATAGATCCTCAGGGCGGTCGAAGCAACCACCATGCACAAGGTCGAGGATGATAGATGCATCCTCACCCTCTGGGAAGGTGTAGCGGTGCAAGCCGCCACGCTCCGTTGCTGTCATCTCGGCAAGGATGTCGTAGCGTGTGAGGGGCACAGAGTAGTAACCTGGCTCAACAATCTCCTTAGAGCGGTCTGCCTCGCTCCAGAAGCCTGTAGTGTAGTCGCCAAGACGGCCACGGCCATACTCCACCTCTCCCATAACGGGCATGAGCGTAACATCGAACAAGTCGCCACAGCCAGTGCCTGAAAGGTGGGTGTGCGAGAAGCCGATTACGCTATTCTCCGAGTCGTGGTAACCTGAGCACCAGTCCCACTCCTGGGTGATGCTTGTGGGACCCACCTGTGTCATGCCGAAGGGTACGTTAGCACCCACGAATACGTGACCATGACCACCAGAACCAATTTTGGGGTTTACCTTTGCCGCGTAGTCTGTGGCATTGGGAGCCTCTGTCGCGCAGCCAACGAGAGCCGCAAGCGCCAAAAGCGCAGTAAGTAGTTTTGTTGTCTTCATCTTATTTTGATTTTAATTTTAGTTTCAACTCCTTTGCCTTAACGAGGTCGGCGTGTGAGATGTGGTAGCCTGCGCTCTTTGTGCCGAGACGTATGTCGTTAATATAGTCGCCCTCGCCCTCGGTGGTAATCACTATCGTGCCATGCTCGGTGTCTATCTCTGCGCGCTCGAAGCGTGGGGTAGTGATGGTGTAATATGGCTCGCCGGGGCAGTCGGGGTAGATGCCCAACATCGAGAACACCGCCCATGTAGACATCGTGCCAGTGTCGTCGTTGCCAGGCAGACCATCGGGCGTCGTGGTGTAGTTTGCGTTGAGCAACTCCTTGACAAGTCGCTGTGTGCGCCACTCCTCGCCCCTGACGCGGCTGAAGAGGTAGGGGTAGGCGATATCGGGCTCGTTTGTTGGGTCGTAGTGGCCATTGTCGAATACCCACTGCAACTTACTTACAAAGCGCTTAGAGCCACCCATAGCCCTCATCAACCCCTCGATGTCGTGGGGCACGAAGAAGGTGTAGTTCCATGAGCTGCCCTCATGGAAGCCGATGGTATTCGAGAAGTTTGCACCAGCCGCGGGGTCGAACTCACCGATGTAGTTGCCATCCTCGCCAATGGGACGCATAGCACCATCAGCCTTAGAGTAGTAGTTGTGCCAGCCAGCGGCTCTCTTTTTCATCTCCTGGGCAAATGCCTCGTCGCCCATCTCGCGTGCAAAGGCGGCAAGAGCGTTGTCTGCCACGTAGTACTCCAAGGCGTGTGACACGGAGTTGTCGCCCGACATATCTTGCGCAAAGAGACCCACGGGGATATAGCCATGTTCGATATATGGGTCGATATCGGGGCGGATGGCGTTGTGCTTACCCTCTGTCGTTGCCGAGCGCTTCATAGCATCGTATGCGGCCTCGATGTCGAAGTCGCGCAGGCCCTTGAGGTAGCTATCGACAATCACGGGTATTGCAGGGTCGCCCTCCATAGTAAATGTCTCGCGGCCGTAGAGCTCCCAGCGTGGTAACCAGCCCCACTCCTGACTCATGGCGACCATAGAGCGTATCATATCTGTCTGCACCTCGGGATATACGAGCGTAAGCAACTGATGCACATTTCGGTAGGTGTCCCAAAGTGAGAATACTGTATATCGGTCGTAGCCTACAGCCACACCTGTAGCACCCGACTCCATTGCGGGGTACTCGCCATTTACATCGCTAACGAGGTTGGGGTGTAGTAGAGAGTGGTAGAGCGCGGTGTAGAAGATTGTGCGGTCGTCATCTGAGCCACCCGCCACGCGTATGCGACCGAGGGCATCGTTCCACTTTGCCTTGGCAGCCTCGCGCACGCTGTCGAAGTCGCGCGTACCAACCTCGGCATCGAGATTTTTGCGTGCATTCTCTATCGAGACATACGATATGCCGACCTTAACCACTACCTCGGTGCCTGGCTCGACATTGCCGAGCTTGAAGATAGCGCCTATATCGTCGCCCATAATCTCGCGCGCGTAGTTTTTATATAGTTTATACTCGCCACTATCGCCCGACCATGCCGCCTCTATGCCCGTCATCTCGGGTTGCAACTTCCAGTAGTTTATATCCTGGGCAGGGTGCGAGATGCGCACGACGAAGTAGATGGGGAAGACGGCCTGATTGGTATAGCAGAAGGTGCCCAAAAGGCGCATTCCCTCGACCTCGGTGTTGCTCACGCGACGAAGCATCGCTCCCGACTCGTTGGAGAGTGCTGTGCCAAGGTCGACGATGATGTTAGCCTCGCCACCCTCGGTGAAGGTGTAGCGCTCGACCGATGCGCGCTCTGTGGCAGTTGCCTCAGCACGCACGGCGAACTGGTCGAAGGTTGTTGCGTAGTAGCCAGGTGTAGCCACCTCGTTGCTATATGTCGAGCCGCGCTTTGTGCGGTCTGCCTCTGCTGTGCCCGTTGTCGCCATGGTGATAATAGCGCCCAATTCGGGACATCCTACGCCACTCAACGCGCCATGCGCAAAGCCCACGCTATACTTGTTGCGTATGTCGTAAGGTGTTGACCACCAGCGGTTATCCTTGTCGAAGCGGTTGAGCTCCGAGCCTGTAACATTAAATGGCACAGCCGCCATCATGCCGTGGGGCACAACAGCGCCTGGGTGCGTAGCCGAGTAGTCGGCAGTGCCGATAAATGGGTCTACCCACTCGGTGTAATCTCTCTCCTGCGCCGAGAGCGTGGCACATGAGAGTAAAAGTGCAAATATGGATGTTATTACTTTGTCCATTCTATAAAAGTTGATTGTTGTAGGTCTTTCATGGTGCGACGGTGTGTCTTAATTACAAATCCACCTCCTGGAGTCATTCGTATCGTCAGTTTTTCCGGGAAATTATTTCCAATAATATTACGACTTCCATTGGTCTCTATTCGCACATGCTTATAACCAGTAGAGCTAGCGAGTTTATCTTTATAAACATCTATGTCGCCATAATGCAATTGGTCTGCCCCGCAACCAACAAACCCAAAATTGATAGTTATATCACGCTCAGTATTGCCGTTAAGACCAGCGTAATAGAGATCGTTACCCTTGACGCAGCGTACTACTATATACTCACCAATTACACCCTCTATGGCGTCCCACTCATCCCACACCGTAGGTATTTCGGCGAGGAACTCGGTAAACTCGGGTTCTTTTTCGTAGTTCGTGGGCGAGTCACAGAGCATGGCAAGTGGTTGATTGTATACCACATACATCGCCAACTGGTGGCAGCGTGTGCCCTGACTCATGGGGCGTGAGTAGTCGGGGTAGTACTCGTCGCGCGGTGCGTTATGCATAGCACCAGGGGTGTAGTCCATAGGACCCGCCACAGCGCGGATAAATGGAATAGTCACGTCGTAGGTTATCTGGTCGTGCTCCCTGCCGAGCCACTTCATTGTCTCAAGGCCGTGAACACCCTCAAAATTAATGGCATTGGGGTATGTTTTGTTGAGGCCCGTAGGCTTGTAAACACTGTGATAATCAACGAGCATATGGTACTTTGCTGCTGTCTCCGCCAAGTCGTAAACAAACTCCACCATCTCCTGGTCGTCGCGGTCAAGGAAGTCGACCTTCCAGCCCTTAACACCCATCTCGGAGTAGTGCTTACACAAGCCCTCGATGTCTTTGTTTAATGCCCAATATCCCGCCCAGAGGATAATACCTACATTGCGCTCTGCAGCGTAGTCGACCAACTCCTTGATGTCAATCTCGGGCACTGCTTGCATAAGGTCGGCAGCGAGATTTACCGACCAACCCTCGTCCAAAATAACATACTCGATGCCGTAGCGTGAGGCGAAGTCGATATAATATTTATAGGTCTCGTTGTTGATACCAGGCTTGAAGTCTACACCCTCCAAACCCCAGTCGTTCCACCACTCCCAGGCTACCTTGCCGGGCTTAATCCACGAGGTATCCTCCAAGCGGCACTCGTCAGCAAGCTCCCACACGAGGTTGTTGTTTGCTAAGGAGTTCCAGCTACCACTTCCGATAATCACTCCTCGCCAAGGGAAGGTGCGCTCGCCCGAGCACTCGGCAATATATGGCTTACGGCTCTTAACGATGCCCTGTAACATATTATATCCACCCTGCTCTACTTTGTCAGGTACATGGGCAAATTCCGTATCGATGATATTATCCTGATCGCGATTCGATAGGAACATACCTGGATAGTCCTCGAGGTTAGACTCAACAATAGCCACCATCACCTGACCAGTTTGCTTATTGACGCAATCTACAACAGCAGGGGTAAATATCAGCCTGCGAGGGTCTATATCCTTGATTGCGGTTTTGGTGTAGGTGTTCTCAAAAGATGTCTCGTATTGAGTGGCATAGTCCGAAGTGGCATCAGGTCGGAAGTTGGTATAGGGTATCCATGCCATCTCATCGCCCTTAAACGCAAATTCGGCCAACTCGTCGATAACAGTATAATCACCCTTGACCTTTGAAATAAAACGGTATGCAACGCCTAAATTATATTGCTCGTAGGCTCGAAGTTCAACGGCAAAGGCATCAAATTCAACGATGGCACCGCTATACTCCTCTGTTGAGTACTCTCGCACTGTAGCCTCGCCAACATTCTCACCCCACACTCCTTGTGAGGTCTCCATCTTTAGGCGCGACGGTGCTATAAGTTGGTAATTGGCGTAGCTTGAGGCTGACCAACGGAGTGTGCCATCACTCCAATCAAGAGTGATGGTAGCACCATCAAACGACGTGCTGACCGTAACACTACGACCATCAGCCAAAGCATTAAGGCTAATCAGCAATGCGCTGAATATCAGTATCAACCTTCTCATGATTACTTATTTTCAGCAGTTGATAGTAGTCCGCATGCCGCCTCGATATCCTCGCCACGCGATGCGCGCAGGGTGGTCTGTATGCCACGCTTGGTTAGCGTATCGCGGAACTCGATAATCTTCTCAAGGTCAGGCGAGAAGAATGGCGAGTCGGGAATCTTGTGGAAGCGGATAAGGTTGATGCGACACTTGATGCCGTCGAGCAAACGTGATAGCTCCTTGATATGACGGAACGAGCAGTTCATGCCCTCCAAGACGATATACTCGAACGACACACGGCGCTGGTGGGTGAAGTCGTAGCGACGCAAGATGTCGCACACCTCTTTAATAGAGTATGCGTTCTCGATAGGCATAATCTCCTTGCGCTCCTCGGGGAAGGGGTTATGTAGCGACACGGCGATATGCACCTTCGACTCATCCAAGAGACGAGGTAGGGTCTTGGCAACACCAGCGGTAGAGACGGTGATGCGCGTAGGCGACCACGCCATGCCCCACTCCGAGGTGAGGATATCGAGAGTGCGCATAAGGTTGTCGATATTGTCGAGGGGCTCGCCCATGCCCATAAACACAAGGTTGGTGAGCTTGTCGCGCTCGGGGATAGATAGTATCTGGTTAATTATCTCAGTAGCAGGGAGATGGTGTCTAAAACCCATGCGGCCTGTAGCGCAGAACTTACAACCCATTTTGCAGCCCGCCTGCGACGATACGCAGAGCGTCATGCGCTCACCATCGGGGATGAGTGCCGACTCTATATACTCGCCCTCCGAGGTGCGGAAGAGGTACTTCTTTGTGCCATCGGTCGATGTCGACACCTTGAGGGGTGCCGAGAGTCCGAGGTCACAACGCTCCTTGAGGCGCTCGCGGGCAACCTTCGAGAGGTTTGTCATAGCGTCGATGTCGGTCACGAAGCGCGTATATAGCCATCCGGCAATCTGCTTGGCAGCAAACTGGGGCAACTCAAGATCCTTGCACAGACTCTTCAACTCATCGAGTGACATGCCATAAAGGCAGGGCTTTATATTCTTTGTCATAGGGCGTCAGTAACATTTCCGATTACAAAATTAATAAAAATTAAACATTTTTCAGTCTAAAATGAGTTTTTTTGGAATTTTATATATATCTTTGCATAGTGTAGTGCGCACATAATGCGCGTACGCGGTGCCCGAGAGCGCAGTTGTGGGGTGAGGCAATGGCTCGCCTGCTGCGAAGAATTGGGCGCTGCAACATGGGTAAGTAATTAAAAACTAAAAAAATATAATTACATGGAAGTTAAAAAATCTCCAAACGTAAACCTTCAATCGTACAGAATCGTATTCTTGCTTTTGGGTCTCGCGATCGCTTTGGGTGTAACAGGCGTCGCACTTTCAATTCACTCTAAACAGATCAATGCAGAGTATACACCTCCTAAGGCTGAGACTACAGAGGTAGAGCAGATTGATAACACTCGCCAGGATATTCCTGAGCCCGAGGTACAGCCCCAGAAGGCACAGGCACAGGTTGTAACAGACGTGCTTAACATCGTGTCTAACGACCAGAAGATCGAGACAAACATCGTGTTTACTGATGATGCTGATGACTTCGACGACTTCGATATCGTAATCGAGGAGAAGGAAGAGGAGATCGAGGAGGAGGAGATCTTCGTAACTGTAGAGGAGATGCCTACATTCCAGGGTGGTGGTCTTCCCGAGTTCCGTAACTGGGTTCAGTCACACGTTAAGTATCCTCAGATCGCTCTCGAGAACGGTATCCAGGGTAACGTAGTTATCCAGTTCGTTGTAGGCCCCGATGGTAAGATGACAAACTTCAAGGTGCTTCAGTCACCCGATAAGACTCTCTCGGATGCTACAATCGCAGTTCTTCAGGAGGCTAACAAGCTCAAGAAGGGTTGGAAGCCTGGTAAGCAGCGTGGTAAGGCTGTAAAGGTTTCATTCACATTGCCCGTAAAGTTCGCGATCCAGAACTAACGAGAATCGTTGAATCAAGTAACACAAGTAACGCACGAACGGGTATGTTGTCGTGCGTTACTTATTATATATAAGGTATAGATAATAGATGAAAGAGGATAAGGTAAGCATAAAGCAGCGCCGCGAGGAGCCCCTGCCTACTGTCGAGGAGCGCGAAACACGTGCGGTGCTCGTAGCCGTAATTCGTGATAGCCAAAACCCCGCTACGGCAATCGAGTATCTCGATGAGTTGGAGTTCCTTGCCGAGACTGTAAACATACGCAGCGTCAAGCGCTTCACACAGCGTCTGCCACAGCCACTATCAAAGATCTATGTAGGTCCTGGTAAGCTTGAGGAGATTGCCGAGTGGTGCAAGGAGAACGAGATCGACGTGGCTATCTTCGATGATGAGCTCTCACCAGCGCAGACACGCAACATCGAGCAGGTTATGCCCTGTCGTATCATGGATCGTACGCGCTTGATTCTCGATATCTTCATGTCGCGTGCGCAGACAGCATACGCAAAGACGCAGGTGGAGTTGGCGCAGCATGAGTATATGTTGCCACGCCTCGCAGGTTTGTGGACGCACCTTGAGCGTCAGCGAGGTGGTACAGGTACTCGTGGTGGTGCGGGTGAGCGTGAGATCGAGACAGACCGCCGTATCGTGCGCAACCGTATCTCTAAGCTTAAGGAGGATCTTAAAAAGATTGACCGTCAGATGGCGGTGCAGCGCTCAAATCGTGGTCAGATGGTGCGCGTGGCATTGGTGGGATATACCAACGTTGGTAAGTCTACGCTTATGAACTTGCTCTCCAAGAGTGAGGTGTTTGCTGAGAATAAGCTCTTTGCAACACTCGACACAACAGTGCGTAAGGTGGTGTTCGATAATCTCCCATTCCTTATGTCCGACACCGTAGGTTTCATCCGTAAGCTCCCCACAGAGC
Organism: Alistipes sp.; assembly: GCA_017555545.1. Lineage (GTDB taxonomy): Bacteria > Bacteroidota > Bacteroidia > Bacteroidales > Rikenellaceae > Alistipes. The sequence continues at coordinate 2,059 of JAFZGE010000017.1, read as the reverse complement.
TTATTGAGTCGTTTAAGTCGACGTTGGATGAGGTGCGTGAGGCAGACTTATTGCTACATGTTGTTGATATCTCGCACCCAGGCTTCGAGGATCAGATTGCTGTTGTTAAGCAGACCCTTGCAGACATCGGTGCTGGTGATAAACCTACGTTTTTGGTCTTCAACAAGATCGACGCCTACACATATACTCCAAAGGAGGAGGATGACCTCACTCCAGTAACGAAGGAGAACTTGTCGCTCGATGACATGAAGAAGAGTTGGATTGCTAAGGCAAATACGCCTTGCATCTTTATCTCGGCACGCGAGAAGATGGGTGTGGATAAGCTCCGATCGGATCTCTACGGCATGGTGCGTGAGATTCATGCGGGACGCTATCCTTTCAATAACTTCTTGTACTAAAGTGTTATAAACCAATATTTTGCGGATATGGTAAAGATACTCAACCAGGAGAATACGATTCTCAATAAGTTCCTCTCGCAGATGCGTGAGAAGGGTGTGCAGAATGACTCTATGCGCTTCCGTCGTAACATGGAGCGTGTGGGTGAGATTATGGCATACGAGATATCTAAGAAGCTCAACTATAAGACGCGCATGGTGGAAACACCCCTCGGCGTTGCAGCTGTTGAGGAGATCTCGGACAAGGTTGTTGTGGCTACCATTCTGCGTGCGGGATTGCCCTTCCATCAGGGTTTCCTCAACTACTTTGATGATGCAGAGAGCGGCTTTGTGTCGGCATATCGTAAGAGCCGCCCCGATGGCTCGTTCATTATCGATGTGGAGTATGTCGCTACCTCATCGCTCTCGGGCAAGACGCTTATCTTGGTTGACCCCATGCTCTCGACGGGTACATCGTTGATGCTTGTCTACGATGCTTTGATACGTCGTGCTGGCGAGCCTGACCATACGCACTTTGCTGCAGTCTTTGCTTCGGAGGAGGGTGTAGACTATGTTAAGCGCCATTGTAATTCGGAGAAGTGTACGTTGTGGTGTGCTGTTGTAGATGAGGAGCTTACGTCGAAATCATATATCGTTCCAGGTATTGGCGATGCGGGTGACTTGGCATATGGCGTAAAGCTATAATCAAGCGCTTGGAACAATAAATTTCAGAGGGATGCAGTTATTACTGTGTTCCTCTTTTTTGTTGTGTGATTAAAGGTTTAGAAGGTGTCTAAAAGGCTCAAAAGGAAAAACCATTTTGAGCCCTTCGAACTCTTTCGAACCCTTTGGATCCTTTGCTTAGAAGAGGTGTCCATCTCTTAAAAAAAGAAACCGATAAAAATATTTCGTTGTTTGAAAAATTTTGCTTAACTTTGAAGATGCGTAATAGCGCTTTAACCAAAATAGATCACAAACCTAAAACCTATACTAATTATGAGAAAACTACTTCTCGGTGACGAGGCTATCGCTCAGGCCGCTATCGACTCTGGTCTATCGGGTGTCTATGCTTATCCTGGAACGCCTTCAACCGAAATTACAGAATTCATTCAGCTCCGCGAGGAGAAGCGCGGCGATGCAGAGAATAAGATCTGCTGCCGTTGGGCTACTAACGAGAAGACCGCTATGGAGGGTGCTCTCGGTATGTCTTACATGGGTAAGCGCGCCCTCGTGTGTATGAAGCACGTGGGTATGAACGTTGCAGCTGACCCATTCGTTAACTCAGCAATGACCGGTGTTAATGGTGGTTTGGTAGTTGTTGCTGCTGACGACCCATCTATGCACTCATCACAGAACGAGCAGGACTCACGCTTCTATGGTAAGTTCGCTTTGATGCCTATCTTCGAGCCCTCATCACAGCAGGAGGCTTACGACATGACTTGTGCAGCTTTCGAGCTCTCTGAGGCTGTCAAGTTGCCCGTTTTGATGCGTGTAACTACACGTATGGCTCACTCTCGCGCCGTTGTTAACGTAACTGAGGAGCCCCGCAAGCAGAACGAGATCAGCCGTCCTGAGGATGTACGTCGCTGGATCTTGTTGCCCGCATTCGCTAAGAAGCGATATGTAGAGTTACTCGCTCAGCAGGATGACCTCCAGAAGGCTTCTGTAGAGTCTAAGTACAACTT
>JAFZGE010000016.1 GCA_017555545.1 Alistipes sp. | reverse complement strand
CTATGATACCCTTGTTTGAGGCGTTAAGTAATTCGTCGTGACCGAATTTTGAGCGATATCCTCGTTTGGATATACTGTCGAATATAGGGCTTAGAAAGAGGTAGTCACACTCGTTTTTATATTTTGTGACCTCCTCCAACATGTGGCACGAGCGAGTGCGCAATCCCAGATAATGTGGTGGATATGAGGCCACGTTACGATTGAGATGGATGCCACGCAGAGCATACTCCTCGTATAGCGCAGCATAGTCATGTACGACGATACATGTACGTTCCGATGGGGTGAGTCGCTCTAATAATTTCCTGCAATAATCAATATCTGCGTCGGGTTTTCTAAGGTGCACGAAATCGAAGCCATTGGCAAGGAGGTGTCGTATAGTGACATCCTCCCCGTCAATAGCATAGGGCTGTGTTATAGCTATAGTGAGCATTGCCACTCCTACTTTAGTCTTTTGATGATAAGATCGGCAACCCTCTTGCCAGAGAGGAGCATGCCTCCGAAGATTGGGCCCATGCGTGGTGTGCCACTAACAGCCGATGCCGCCATGCCACATACATAGAGGTTGGGGTATATCTCCTTTGTGCCATTTACAACCTCCTCCTCGCCCGATACAACATCAAGCGAGCGCTCACCAATAACATCGCCAGTGTCTGTTGCGAGGCGTATGCCATTCTTGCGTGCTACGGTGCGACACATCTCACTGTCGTGGCCTGTGCCGTCGATTACGCACTTTGCCATGATGTTTAGTGGGTCTACGTGCATGCCCTCGCGGAGTACGGGTGTCCAGTTTACCACCACGCCACTAACCTCGTTGTTCTTGAAGATTACATCCTCGACAGAGTAGCAGTTGAAGATTGTCGCGCCCGCATGCACAGCCTTATATAGCAGTGCTGATGTACTCTCCACTGAGTCCATAACGTAGAGGTTATTGTCGTAAGCATCGTAGTTGATGTCGAACTCCTTGATAATGTGAAGAGCCTCCTCCTGGACTACTATTTGGTTGAACATCATAGCGCCTCCCCACATGCCGCCACCAGGCGAGAGCTTGCGATCAAACTGCGCAACCTTAAGGCCTGCCTTAGCGAGATAATAGGCAGCAACGATGCCCGATGGTCCGCCACCAACGATGGCAACATCCAAATCCAAGTTGCGCTCCAACTTGTTAAAATAGGTAGTGATAATACCTTGTGAGACCTTTCTTTCAATCATAATTGTAATGTTTAAAGGGTTTTAGATAGGTTACTTTTTATATATGATGTCTGCTATTTCGACCATTTCATTTATCGGGTTCTCTGCGCTAAGTATGCCGCTACTTAGTGCAATGCCATCCGCTCCACAGGAGAGGATTGCGGGGATGTCACTCTTTGTAATGCCACCAATAGCCACAATTGGAATGTTGATATGGTGCATACACATTTTGCGAACTATCTCGCTGTAGCCCTCTATTCCGAGTATTGGAGCGAGATTCTGCTTTGTGGTGGTATAGCGGTAGGGACCACAGCCAAAGTAGTCGGGCGCAGTCGTTTGCAAGGTAGTCGCAATATCCTCGAACGAGTTTACTGTACCACCGATAATGATGTCCTCGCCGAGAATCTTGCGCGCCTCACTAATAGGCATATCGCTCTTGCCGAGATGTACACCGTCGGCCCCGATTCTTTTTGCCAGCAACACGTTGTCGTCAACAATAAATGTAGCGCCATGCGCTCTGCACATCTTTTGTACTGCGAGAGCAGTCTCCTCTAATACTTTATCCGAAGTTCCCTTTATACGTAGCTGAATCCACCTACAACCACCCTCCAGTGCGATGCGTGCAGAATCAATGTGTGAGTATCTGTTGGTATGGTGGGTTATAAACTGCAACTTATAGTTATTCAATCTCATAGGTTAGCATCTTTTGTGGATTAAATCCGTGATTTACGGGGCCAAAGCCGTGGCCTATGGCGATATCTGAGCCATGGCGTATAGCCTCGGTTACAAATTCTCTAGCATGAGATATAGCATCCTCCAACTCATAACCACGTGCTACGTATGCAGCAATGGCTGAAGAGAGTGTACACCCTGTGCCGTGAGTGTTGCGCGTGGAGATGGTATCGGATGTGAAGATGTTGGATTGCATGCCCGTAGGGGTATTGGTAAATAGTATGTCGCTCTTGGTGTTGCCAACCTCGTGACCACCCTTTAATAGAATAGACTTTGCACCATAGCTAAAGAGGTGTTCTGCCGCATGTCTTTTCTCTTCGAATGTTGACACCGACATATTTGAAAGTGTCTCCATCTCAGGGATATTGGGCGTGACGAGCGTTGACATGGGTAGGAGTCGTTGTTTTAGAATCTTCTCTGCCTCAGCAGATAGCAAGCGGTGACCGCTTGTTGACACAATAACGGGATCGAGAATGATGGGGATTGAATACTGGCTAAGTGCCTCGGCTACGGCAACAACAATCTCGGCATTGGAGAGCATGCCAATCTTAATAACCGATGGAGATAGGTCATCCATCACAGCAATAATTTGGTCGTAGACCATGTGTGGAGCGATGGAAAACTGTGAGTGCACGCCGAGAGTGTTCTGCGCAGTGATGGCCGTAATGGCGGTTGCACCATACACTCCGAGAGCTGCGAATGTCTTGATGTCTGCCTGAATACCTGCCCCACCCGAGGAGTCGGAACCAGCTATTGAAAGAGCTACTCTATACTCTTTGTAATTGATTTTGTGATTGGGGGTTCGGAATTCAACCTCGTTGTTAAGCACGTCTAAAATCATAATAAACAGAATTATGTATTATAAACGAGGTGCCCGCAAATGAAAAAAACGCATACCTACAGATAGGGGTATGCGTTATGATATTATCCACAATTCCTACGGCAGTACTAACTGCATCAGGTTCGAGGGTATAATCTCAGCCAATGAAGGCACCCCTTTGTTTACTGCAAATATACAACATTTTTTTTACGCAACAAATCTTTATCTCGAATATTTAATGTTGGAAATAATAATTTGTATATTTGCAAGGACTACAATTTTTATAAGATATGTACGCTATAGCCGACTGCAACAACTTCTTTGTCTCGTGTGAGCGAGCCTTCCGACCAGACTTGGAGGGTAGACCCGTTATTGTGCTCTCGCGAAACGATGGTTGCGCCATAGCGCGCTCCAACGAGGCAAAGCGTTTAGGCATCAAGATGGGCGATCCCCTATTCAAAATCAGGGAACTTGTCAAGCGTCACAACGTAGCTGTATTCTCTACAAACATGTCGCTATATGCCGACTTCTCGCGCCGTGTGCGTGCGGTGTTGAGGGAGAGCGCACCATTCATTGAGGTGTACTCCATTGATGAGGCATTTCTCGACCTTCGAGGCATAGAGAACGTAGACTTCGATCTCTTCGCCAAGCAACTATCGGCAAAGTGTCGCAGACTAACGTGCATACCCGTCTCCGTGGGTGTTGCGCCCACCAAGACCCTCGCAAAGATTGCGGCAGAGTTGTGTAAGAGCTACCCCAAGCTGCGTGGAGGATGCTTCATGCACCGCAAGGAGGATATAGAGAAGGTGTTGCGCCGCTGGCCGATAGAGGATGTGTGGGGTATAGGTCGCCGTAGCGCGCCCCGTCTCAAAGGTGTAGGCGTAAATACGGCATACGACTTCACGCAGCTAAGCGAGGCATATGTGCGCAAGGAGATGGGCATAACGGGCGTAAGAACATGGCAAGAGCTACGCGGCACACCCGCTATAGAGTTCGATACAACGTCAGATGCCAAGCAATCGATATGTAACTCGCGAAGCTTCTCAACCGAGATATACGACCGCGCAGAGCTTTCGGAGCAGGTAGCTAAGTTTGCTGCTATGACCGCCGAGAAATTACGTAGTCAGCACTCCGTATGTTCACACCTCACGGTCTTTGCCGCTACGAACCGCTTCAAGGAGGATGAGGTACAGCAGTTCGGACATATATGTATTCCCTTTGCTGAGCCTACAGACAGTACCATAGATATCGTGCGCACGGCGCGTGAGGCGCTAAACGAGATATTTGTGCGAGGGGTGGGGTACAAGAAGGCTGGCGTCATTGCCTCGGGCATTATACCGCGCGAGGGTGCTACGGTCTCTATGTTCGACGCCGAGCATCAGGAGCGCCACACAAGACTTATGCGGGCGTTGGATAGCATCAACAGCCGCGTAGGCGATGGCTCAGTAGTTGTAGCCTCGGCAGGCCTCACGGAGGTCAAGGCCAACAGTGCACACCGCTCCCCAGGTTATACAACCAACTGGAACGAACTCCCCGTAGTAAAGTAGATAAAACAAATAATGGCAGCGCCCGAAGGTGCTGCCATTACTTTTTTTATGTCGACTTGCGATTACCAGAGTGATACCTCCTCGCCTGTCATAGGATCTACTGCAAAAGGCTCGCAGAAGTTGCCATCCTCACCTACCCATGTAGTGTAGATGAAGGTGCTATCCTTTGAACCGTATGGGAAGAAGATGTAAGGTGCGTCGCGCTCCTCAGAGTGGTATACCTCCTCGAGGTAGTTGTCGCCATCGAGGTCCTCCCACTCTACCCACTCGCGGAGGTAGATGCCTGACTCCTGCCACTCGAAGCTCTTACCCTGCTCGCTCATGCCACCAGTATCGCAGCATGTCATAATCTCGGCGATAAGCTTCTCAACAGTATCGATGTTTGTGCCAAGCTCCTCGTTAATAAGGTTAGAACGGAAGATTGCCGCTGTGTAGACCTTAGTGTGTGGTGCGGGGAGACATGACCAGCTGAATGACATGAAGAGGTGTGGGTTATCCTCAACTGCAAGGATTGTTACTGTAGGCTTAGTCTCTGCCCACTGTGCCTCGGTGCGGTATACAACGTTACCGATGTTTGCGATAGGCTTGAAGTAGCATGATGCAGCTGCTGAGCATACGCCCTCAGCGTCTACAGCCATAACAACTGCTACATACTCTACGTCCATGTCGAGGCCGCTCAATGCGATGCAACCATCAACGAGAGCGTAGCGGCTGTCGTTGGTCTTGTATACGTCCGAAGCATCCATGTTCATGATGATGTACTCACCAGCCTTCTTTGCTGTGCCACCATACTTCTCCTTCCATACTGAGTCGCTTGTCTTGCATACGATATATGCGTAGTGGTCTGCGCCCTCAGCGTTAAGGCGAATGAGAGTGTTGTCAATCTTGTAGTCTACAAGCTCTGCAGTAAGCTCGATGTTGTTGTACACAATCTGCTTTGTAGTGTACTCGCCCTTGAAAGGCTTGCCAATCTTACCCTCAGCGTCAACTGCTACAGCGAAGAATGTGAGCTTTGTGCCAGGCTCAACGCCAGCGTAGCGTGCTACGACAGCCTCGTTCGACTTAACCTTAGTACCCTCCTCGAGCAACATGTCGATAACATACTCATCGGTGGGGTATGCCGAAGCCATATACGAAGGCATAGCGTTGTAGAACATCATGATGTGCTCATCTGCTGTGTTGAGTGTCATCTCGATGTAGTTGTATGCAACTGTAGGCTCGCCAACTACGCTAACCTCCATATCGCCATCGCGTGTGTAGTCCTTTGTAGAGAACGCCCATGAGACAACGTTATCCTTGAGGTAAACGTGCTTAGAGTTCTCAGCGAGGAAGTATGCAACGTAGTCTGTGCCGTACTCCAAGGCTGCACCATTAGTGAAGAGGTCAACGAATGAGCCGTTGTACTCCATGTTCTGGTGGTTTGCAGCGAGGTAGTCGGGGTGCTCGGTGTAGTACTCAGCGATGTATGCTGCGTCGAACTCATCAGCCTTAGCGTAGCCAAGCATGTAGTTTGCAGAGCTCTTAGTAACGAACTTAACGTTTACATCGAAGAACGATGCCTCGGTCATCTGGAATGTTACAGAGCTGTGTGTGTAGTTCTCGGTGAAGAACTCAGCCTCAGATACTACAAGGTCGCCATCCTCGTTTGTGCGAGGCACGGTGTACCAGAATGTGTACTCATCGCCAACCTTCATGCCTGAAGAGCGCAATGTAGTGAAGGCTACATATGCTGAAGTCTCCTCCATGAATGACAACTGCTGAGCGTTAGATGATGTGCCACCAGAGAGAAGGGTGTTACAGTAGTTGATGCACTTGCTTACGTCGTAGCCTGTTGCGGTTGTAAGACCGCAGAGGATGAAGTTTGCGCCGTAGCCAGCCTCAACGTGTACGCCCTTAAGTGTGAAGTAAACCTTCGCAGGGTTAGTCGAAACCTTAATGCTTGCGATAGCCGATGAGCCGTTGTTGAATGTCACCATGAGCTTAACAACGCCATCGCTTACAGCAGCACCAGCCTCGATATCCTCGAGTGTAGGAGCTGTGAAGTAGAGTGTCATAGTGCCGTTCTTAGCGTTGTGGCTAACCTCGCACTCCCAACCCTTAGGAGTTGTTGTGAGGTAGTCTGCAGCATCCTCAGTGTCGATTGTGAAGGGCAATGTCTCGCCATAAGCAGCGAAGATAGAGTCGTAGGGAAGGATGATGCGACCATTCTGCATACCTACCTTAACCTCTGAGCCATCAGCGAGTGTCACGAGGCAGTAGAGAGCCAACTTGTTGCCATCCTCATCAGTACGCCAGTCAGAATAAACGACCTTAACATCCTTGATGATGCTATCGGCAACAGACTTTGTGTAGCCAGTCTGAATCCATGTAGCGCCGTTGTCGAATGATACCTCGATTACGCCGTCAGTAACCTGTGTCTTGGGTGTTGCGTCAGCCACGGGAACAACCTTACCACCAACGTAGATAGGCTGTGCGTTGCCAAGACCGTCGAACTGTGCCCAGCACAATACGCCATCAACAACAGTTGTTGTAACGAGGCCTGCAGGAACCTCATCAGCCTTAGGATATACGTTAATCTTAGTGCCATCAGAGAGGATGATCTGCTTGCTGCCATCCTGCTGCTGCTTAACATCGGTAACAGTCACAAGACCGTTTACCATGTCGCGAATTGCGTTGAGTTCCTGCTCAACCTGTGTGCGGAGATCTGCAATCTCCTTCTCAATCTCGTCAAGCTTCTTCCAGATTTCCTCGTCATTATACTGACAAGACACCACAGACGAAGAGACGATGGCCGTTGTGAGCACGGTTGCCACAACAGCCTTCATGTTCTTGAAAAATCGTTTCATAGTGTTATTGTTAAATAGTTGTTTAATCTCTCTTTTTCACGCAGATATGCGCGTGTACAAGCCAACAAATGTATATATAATTATCCACACAACCAAATATGATTGTGAGATTTATGCATATCTATGCAGTTTCGTTGGGGAGAGTATTTGGGTAATGGGTGGGTTCAAAGGGTTCGAAGGGGTTCGAAAGGGGGAGTAGGGAAGAGGTACGATTCCAAAGGGTAAGAGCTACCCCTTGGAACCTTTTTGAACCTTTTAGACCCTTTGTTTGTGGCAACGCTGTTGACGTTGCTGTTGCTATTTTGTAGCCGACTTTCTATCGGTCAAATGCCTGAGCCTTAAGTGCTATACCCTCGCCGTCGGGTGTTACGAGCACAACGCCAGCCTCCTCGCGTGTGATGTGTCCGATGACGTCAACCAAGCCGAGGCGCATGATGCTCTCCTGCTTGTCAAGTGGCACGGTGAATAGAAGCTCGTGATCCTCGCCGCCGTTGAGTGCTGCGATTACGGGGTCGATATGCATCTCTTCTGCAAGCTCTGTTGTCTGGCGAGCAATGGGAATACGCTCGAGGTAGATGCGTGCGCCACACTTCGATGAGCGGCAAATCTGACGTAGGTCACTCGCCAATCCATCTGACAAGTCAATCATCGACGTAGGCTGAATGCCCTCCTCTTTGAGTGCGTCGATGATGTTGATGCGTGCACGGGGCTTTAGGTAGCGCTCCAAGAGATACTCGTGACCTGCGAACTTGGGCTCGGGGTTTGCTATATCCTTCAATACGCGCTTCTCGCGCTCCAAGAGGTGGAGACCCATGTATGCTGCACCGAGGTTTGATGTGATGCAGATGAGGTCGTGCTCCTTTGCGCCTGAACGGTATGCTATGTCGCTCTTCTTTGCGCGACCCGTTGCCGAGATTGTAATTACGAGACCATTCATCGATGCCGTTGTGTCGCCACCCACGATGTCTACGCCGAGCTCCTTTGCTGCGTGCTCCATGCCCTCGTAGATTTCATCGAGTGCCTCGACCGAGATCTTTGCCGATACGCCGAGTGCTACCACCACCTGCTGGGGTTTAGCATTCATCGCGAGGATGTCGTTCACGCCGCGCACGATAGCCTTGTAGCCGAGGTGCTTAAGCGGGAAGTAGCTTAGGTCGAAGTCGATGCCCTCAGTCATCATATCTGTTGTAAGGAGCATAACCTCCTCGCCAAGGTCTATAATAGCGGCATCATCACCCGCAGCCATGATTGTCGTGTCGTTGCGACGCTCAAGTCGTGAGGTGAGACGGTCGATAAGTCCAAACTCGCCTAATGAGGCAATCTCAGTGCTATTTGTAGTCTTCATAATTAAATTTTTTGCAAAAATACTTTTTTGATTGGAATATTGCAAAAAAAAATATAACTTTGCCTCAAATTTGTTTTTCAAAAAAGTTATAACTATAATTAAATAGAAGAAATGCTTAATATAATTCTTTTTGGAGCACCTGGTTGTGGCAAGGGTACGCAGGCTGCACGCTTGGCAGAGCACTACGACCTCTATCACATCTCAACAGGCGAGGTTATCCGTGGTGAGATTCAGCGCGGTACGGAGCTTGGCAAGAGCATGGAGGCCTATATCTCTCGTGGCGAGCTCGCACCCGATAGCATCGTTGTAGAGATGGTTCGCAACTACATGGCTTCACACTCAGACAAGGGTTGCATCTTTGATGGTTTCCCCCGTACTATTGCCCAGGCTGAGATTTTTGACTCGTTGCTCGAGGAGATCGGTCGTAAGGTTGATGTAATGATTTTTATGGATGTTCCCGAGGAGGAGCTCGTACGTCGCATCTTGTTGCGTGGCAAGGACTCTGGTCGTGCCGATGATGCATCTGAGGATGTTATCCGCAACCGTAT
>JAFZGE010000113.1 GCA_017555545.1 Alistipes sp. | reverse complement strand
CTTAGCGGTCTTTATGCTGACGGCACAGAGTGGGGTAGTACATACACTATTTCGTTCTCTGGTGACACTATGACGCTCACGGCGAATAACGAGTCGGCTGAGGCTATTGTCTATACAATGACCACTATTCCCGAGGAGGTTAAGGAGGAGGCTATCGAACCTCTTGGCGCTGAGACACGTGCCGAGGGTGAGCGTTGGTTCTAAGCTATACCTATATATAAAGTAATAGGGCTGCCCGAGTGGGTAGCCCTATTCTTTTGCTATTGCTATAGTAGATTACTTCTGCAAAGGCATCTTGTCGAGGCGACGCTGGTGACGGCCACCCTCGTACTCAGTCTCGAGCCAGATGTTAAGCATCTCCAAAGCCTCATCGTTAGAGATGAAACGTGCGGGCATGCAGAGAACGTTTGAGTTGTTGTGCTGGCGTGAGAGCTTAGCGATCTCGGGAATCCAGCAGAGTGCTGCGCGAATGCCCTGGTGCTTGTTGAGAGTCATAGAGATACCCTCGCCTGAGCCGCAGAGACCGATACCACGCTGCAACTCACCTGCCTCGATAGCATCTGCAAGTGGGTGTGCGAAATCGGGGTAGTCAACAGACTCCTCAGAGTAGCAACCGAAATCCTTAACCTCGAAACCCTTTGATGAGAGGTAACCTACGAGAAACTCCTTGAGGTCATAAGCTGCGTGGTCGCACGCAATACCAATTTTCTTTTCCATGGTTGTTATAGTTTTTAGTTGTTAGTGTTACTCCTTTGATGCACGCTTGCGGTCTACCTCCGAGAGCAAAATCTTGCGCAAACGCATAGACTTGGGTGTTACCTCTACGTACTCATCCTCGCGGATATACTCCAATGCCTCCTCCAACGAGAAGATTACGGGAGGTGCAATAGAGGTCTTCTCATCCGAACCCGATGCACGCATATTAGTAAGCTGCTTGGCCTTTGTTACGTTCACGGTGATGTCGTTGTAGCGTGTGTGCTCGCCGATAACCTGACCGCAGTAAACCTGCTCTTGAGGTGAGATGAAGAACTTGCCTCTATCCTGAAGCTTGTCGATTGAGTAAGCGTATGCTGTACCTGTCTCCGATGCGATGATAGCACCCACATTGCGACTCTCAATCTCGCCCATCCAAGGTTCGAAGTCCTTGAGACGGTGTGTCATGATTGCCTCACCCGCAGTTGCTGTAATCATTGTAGAACGCAAGCCGATGATGCCACGTGAGGGGATAATAAACTCAAGACGTGTACGCTCGTTTGATGACTCCATGTTCACAAGCTGACCCTTGCGGCGTGTTGTGAGCTCGATAACTGTACCTGCGCAATCATCGGGGCAGTCTACGGTCATCTCCTCAACTGGCTCGCACTTTACACCGTCAATCTCCTTGGTAATAACCTTAGGCTGACCCACCTGAAGCTCGTAGCCCTCGCGACGCATGGTCTCGATAAGTACAGAGAGGTGCAACACACCACGGCCATAGACCATGAACGAATCGGCATTCTGACCTGGCTCCACGCGGAGTGCCAAGTTCTTCTCCAACTCGCGGTCGAGACGCTCCTTGATGTGGCGCGATGTAACGAACTTGCCGTCCTTGCCAAAGAATGGTGAGTTGTTGATTGTGAACAACATAGACATTGTAGGCTCATCAATCGCAATAGGAGGAAGTGGCTCGGGGTTTGTGAAGTCACAGATGGTGTCGCCAATCTCGAAGCCCTCTATACCTACAAGAGCACAGATCTCACCACGCTCAACCTTCTCAGCCTTCGCCTTGCCAAGACCCTCAAATACCATGAGGTCCTTGATCTTTGTTTTTACGAGTGAGCCATCGCGCTTTGCGAGAGTCACATTCTGACCCGCTGTGAGTGAACCGCGTGTAACCTTGCCTACAGCGATACGACCAACGTAGGGTGAGTATTCGAGCGATGTAACGAGCATCTGCACGCTACCATCCACAACCTCGGGCTCGGGAATCTCATCGATGATGGTGTCGAGCAAGGGGCGGATAGAGTCGGTCTTCTCTGTCACTACGTGTGACATCCAGCCCTGCTTTGCCGAGCCATAGATAGTCTTATAGTCGAGCTGCTCCTCTGTTGCGCCGAGTGTGAACATTAGGTCGAAAACCTGCTCATTAACCACATCGGGGCGGCAGTTCTCCTTGTCCACCTTGTTGATTACTACGATGGGTTTCTTGCCGAGTGACAAGGCCTTCTGCAACACAAAGCGTGTCTGGGGCATTGTACCCTCGAAGGCGTCGACAAGCAAGATAACACCGTCGCACATATTAAGCACGCGCTCAACCTCGCCACCGAAGTCGGCGTGACCTGGGGTGTCAATAATGTTAATCTTGTAGTCCTGATATATCACCGATACGTTCTTTGAGAGAATGGTGATGCCTCGCTCACGCTCGATGTCGTTGTTATCCATGATGAGATCGCCACCTTCACGCTCGTTCTCGCGCAAGAGATTACCTGCCATAATCATCTTGTCTACGAGAGTTGTCTTACCGTGGTCTACGTGGGCGATAATTGCAATGTTGCGTAGTTTTCGCATACTATATAATATTTAGAATGTGCAAAGATACTAAAAAAAATACGAAATGGATAATTTATCGCCCGAAAAGTGTTGCCTAAATTTGTCGCACTATGGGAAAGATATTGGGCTGAATGGAATGTACGCCATGTACTATCCATCCAGCCCAATGATTAGGGTGGCAAAGTGATGCCACTACCACATGAGATTACTGATGCTCGGGACGAAGCAAGTCCTGTACAACCTTTACGGGTGAGAATGTCGAGATGGGTACCTCCACGAAGATGGTGTTCCAGTTCGCCATTGCGCCATTCCAGAGACCTGGTAACTCCTGAGCGCGAAGCTCGCGGCCACCTGCCGACTTAGAAGAGATAAAGCCAGTCTTGGGGTCGGTATAGAGTGTGAGATCATACTTTGTGCCGTCGTAGCGCTTAACACCGCATACGAGGTCTACGGGGTTGAAGTGTGTTGCCTCCTTCATCAAGTGCATATCCTCGGGAGCAATCTGGCTCGACTCGGCAATCTGTAACTGCTCACGACCCTGGTCATCGCGTACCCAGAATGGGCCACCACCAGGCTCGCCCTCGTTCTTAACCATGCCACATACGCGGATGGGGCGGTCGAGGGTTGCTACGATAAGCTCACGCGAAGCATTCTCGGGGAGCTTGCAGCATAGATCGTTAGTGATGAATGTCGCAGCCTCAGCCGCCTTTTCCTCACCACGCTCGAGTGCGCGAAGAAGCTCGAATGAACGGCTCTGAAGTCGGAGAAGTTCGCCAGCCAACACCTTCTTATAGGTTGTTGTATCTGCCTTGCGCTCATCGGTAGTCACGTTGTCGATGTTCTTAACGAAGATGATGTCTGCGTCGAGCTTATCGAGGTTGGTGATGAGTGCACCGTGACCTGCGGGACGGAACAAAAGCTTACCGTCATCTGTGCGGAAAGGTGTGTTGTCGGGGTTAACGGCGATAGTATCTGTTGCAGGACTCTGAATTGAGAACGACACGTTGTACTTGATGCCAAATTTCTTCTCATAATGGCTCTGGCGCTCTGCGAGGAGAGCCTCGAAACCAGCCTGATGCTCAGGCGATACGGTGAAGTGTATGTTTGCCTCGCCATTACTTGATGCGTAGAGTGCTGCCTCAACGAGGTGCTCCTCAACGGGCTTACGTGCACCCTCCTTATAGGCGTGGAATGTCACCAGACCCTTGGGTTTCGCGCCATAACCAAGACCGTCGATTATGATGTTGCGTACCACGTCCTTGTCATCAATCTGTGGCTGGAGATATTTCGCCAACTCGGGGAAGAATGCGAACTTCTCGAGGTTTACGATGAGTTTGTCGATGCCCGCTGTGCGCTTGTCATCGTTCACATACTCGAACAACTCCTTGAACATGCGTGTTGCAGCACCCGATGCGGGTACGAACTTAAGCGTTTTGATGTTTTTAAGGTTCTCATCATAGTATGCTTCGCGCTCCTTAACACTCTCTGTGTCAAGCTGCTTAACGCCATCACCACCAGCTGCGGCACGCACTACTGGCAGCGCAGGAAAACCATTGCGGAAATTCTCGATTTGTCTCTCCACCGCTGCGACGCTCAAGCCGTGAGCCTCAATCTGTCTAATCTCTTCGTGTGTGAACATAGGCTACATATTTAATTTATAATTTCAATTCTATGCCGTTTATATTCGGTTTGACCTTTCAAAGTTAACAAAAATTTTTTAACTTTGCACTATGAAACGAATTTATAATGACATAAACCTCGAAAATCGCAATAGCTTTGGCGTTAAGCAGCAGGCGGCTATGCTTGCTGAGTTCGAGACTGCCGAGGAGCTAAAGGAGTTGTTCGAGGAACTCAAGCCTACAAAGTGGTATGTGCTTGGTGCGGGTAACAATACGCTCTTCACGGCGGATTACGATGGCGTGCTCGTTACGCCCATATGCTCAAAGCGCACCATCCTCAAGGATGATGGCGAGTGGGTAGATGTGCGCGTAGAGGCGGCACACGACTGGGATGAGTTCGTGGCATGGAGTGTGGATAGTGGCCTTTGGGGCATCGAGAACCTCTCGGCTATTCCAAGCTCGGTGGGTGCTGCTCCCGTGCAGAATATCGGCGCTTATGGTGCTGAGGTGAAGGATGCGATAACTGCTGTCGAGTATTTCGATACTAAGGAGTTGAAGGTTGTGCGCATCGGCTGCGAGGAGTGCGGCTTCGGCTATCGCGAGAGCATCTTTAAGCATGAGTTGCGTGGCGTGGCTATCATCCTTGCAGTTGAGTTTAGGCTACACCGCACACCTACGCCCAATCTCGGCTATGGCGATGTCATTAAGGAGGTGGAGGCACGCGGTGGCGCTACGCTCAAGAATATCCGCGAGGCTATCTGCGCTATTCGTGTTTCGAAGTTGCCCGATCCCAAGGAACTTGGCAATGCGGGTAGCTTCTTTAAGAATCCAATCGTGCCAAGTATCGTGGCAGAGAGATTGCGTAACGAGTATCCCACAATGCCCTCATACCCCGTGCCCAACGCGGAGGATAGGGTTAAGTTGGCTGCTGGCTGGCTTATCGACCAGGCAGGACTCAAGGGTTACCGCGAGGGTCATGTAGGTGTTCACGACCGTCAGGCGCTCGTTTTGGTTAACCATGGCGGCGCTACGGGTGGCGAGGTATTGCACTTTGCCGAGTTCGTATGCAGCGTTGTACGCACTAAGTTTGGCGTAGATATCACGCCCGAGGTAAATATATTGTAGCTATGTTATTGCTCGAGGAATTTGAGAAATATATATCAGAAAATAAGCTCTTTACACACGAAGATAAGTTGCTTCTAACTGTGTCGGGAGGTGTCGACTCAATGGTCATGATGGCACTCACGGCGGCTGCGGGTTATCGCTTTGGCGTGGCACATTGCAACTTCCAACTTCGTGGCAAGGAGAGCGATGAAGATGAAATACTTGTAGAGCAGGAGGCACGCCGCTATGGTGCTGAGTTCTACAACAAGCGCTTCGACACTACTGGTGAGATGGAGCGCACGGGAGAGTCTATGGAGATGGCAGCACGCCGTCTGCGCTATGCGTGGTTCAAGGAACTCTGTGAGGAGCATGGCTACACTGCCATCTGCATTGCCCACCATGGTAATGACTCTGTCGAGACATTCTTCATCAACTTGCTCCGTGGCACAGGTCTTCGTGGTCTCACGGGCATCTCTACGCAGGTGGGTCACATTGTGCGCCCCATCATGTTTGCTACGCGCAAGATTATTCACGACTACGCCGTAGCTCACCACATCCCCTACAGAGAGGATTCATCAAATCGCTCTACGAAGTACCTTCGCAACAAGGTGCGCTTGGGTGTTGTGCCCATGTTTAAGGATATTAAACCTCAGTTCACGACCATCATGCGTCGCAATATCGCACGCTTGAGTCAGGCACAGGAGTTTATCACTTCGGCTATCGATTTGGTTAAGGCGGAGGTTATGGAACACTCGGAAGATATTCACACATTGTATGTTGAGCGCATTCGCCCCACATTACCACGAAACTATGTCATCTACGAGATTTTGAGTTCGGAGTATGGTTTTAAAGGTGATGTTGTGGATGCTTTGTGCAAGGCTCTCGATGCCGATTTGTCGGGTCGCCGCTTCTACTCGCGTGAGTGGGTGGCGGTAACAGATCGCGGTAGGGTAGTTGTGTCGCCTATTACGGATGATGACAACTGCGAGGTTGTGGTCGAAAGAAACACAGTGCGTTCATATGCTGGAGGTGCGGCAATCTACTACGAGCACCTCGACATCGACTTTATCGATAGTCTCGACTTGGGTGATAATGTGGCGTTGTTGGATGCCGACAAACTTAAGTTCCCGCTTAAGTTGCGTCGTTGGCACGATGGCGACTGGTTTATCCCATTTGGTATGTCGGGTCGCAAGAAGTTGAGTGACTATCTTATTGATAAGAAGGTGTCGTTGGCCGAGAAGCGCCGTCAGTTTGTGCTTGTTTCGGGTGAGGATATCGTGTGGGTTGTGGGTCGTAGACTCGATGACCGCTATGCAATTACTCGCAAGACGGAGAATGTATTAAAGGTAGTACGCGATGTGCTATAATAAGTTATAAGTATGGCTAAAACGATGAAATTCAGCGATTGCACAGCTGACTATAGTGCAATCATGCGAGATATTGAGGCGCGTAAGTTCGCTCCTATATATCTGCTCTCGGGCGATGAGGGCTACTTCATCGATGCCATTGCTGACCGCCTTGCCTCGACCATTCTCAATGAGGCGGAGCGCTCGTTTAATCAGCTCACGGTATATGGTCAGGATAGTGATCCTGGTAAGATTGTGATGCTCTGCCGCCAGATGCCCATGATGGGCTCGTATCAGGTGGTGATTGTGAAGGAGGCGCAGCAACTATCGAAAATCGAAAACCTCAATCACTACACATCGCAGCCTCAGGCTACGACAATCCTTATCGTATGTTATAAGAATAAGGAGCAGGGTCGTGGCATCGATAAGCGCACGGCGTTCTACAAGAGTTGTGTGAAGAATGGCTGTGTCTTTGAGTCCGTGCGCCCTCGTGAGTATGAGATTGATGGCTGGTTGTCTTCATATATCGCCTCTACGGGACTCGCTATCGACCCCAAGGCTATGGCTATGCTCAAGGAGCATGTCGGCATGGATATTGCCCGCATGGTCAAGGAGTTGGATAAACTCAAAGTATCTATGGCCGTTGGCGAGACACGCATCACCGATGCGCATATAGAGCAGTATATCGGACTCTCAAAGGAGTATAACACATTTGAGCTTAACGATGCAGTATTGAAGCAGGATGTGGGTCGCGCTATGCGCATTGCTGAGCACTTCGCCCACAACCAGAAGACATATCCCATTACGCTCACCATAACCATTCTGTTTGGTCTCTTCCAGCAGTTATTCTTGCTAAACTACCACATGTGGCAGTCGCGTAAGCGTGGTGTGCCAATGCCTTCGGATGCCGAGTTGATGCGTGCTATCAGGGCAAATAATCCCTTTGCTGTAAAGGAACTCAAGGCGAATATCGGACGCTGGAATGGCCCTCGCTTGTTCAAGATTTTGGGCTACTTGCGTGAGTATGACGCAAAGAGTAAGGGTGTTGATAGCGGTGGCCTGGATGGTGGTGAGTTGCTCAAGGAGTTGCTTCTTAAAATCTTTATGTCGTAACGCATAAAAACCTTAACATGAGACTATTAGTGTGGAATGATGGACAGGTTGTCGAGGCGTCGCAATTTCGTCTCGATAGACCCTATGTCATGCAGCGCATCCACACTCTCGGTCATAAAGTCTATCATCTCTCGCGCCATATCGAGCAGCTGCGCGAGTATTCTATGTCGTTGTTTGGTTTTGCCTCGCTTTGTGGTGTGGCAGATGCCGAGCGAATCATCGTAAAGTTATTGGAGTTGTCGCGTGTGACACCGCGCCTAAGTTGTCCCGTCGCTATGCGAATCGATTGCGATGGTGCTCTTTCGTTTGAGGTAGAGTCGCCGCTTCTGGATTCGGGTATGTCGCTCAAGGCGCGTCGCCTTACGGGAGTTGGTGTGCCGATGTCATCGCCCGAAATGTTGTGCCACTCATCTGTGTCGTTGGCTGTTGATGTTATGGCTGAGGCTATGGCTGCGAAGCGAGGTGGCGATCTTCCAATCAATGTTGACTCTGACGGAAATCTTCTCTCTCAGCCCTGGAGTCCAATCTTTGTTGTCTATAATGGTAGGGTGTTCACGCCCAAGGCCTATAATACGGTGGAGTATCTCATCGCCAAGGAGGCTATCGAGCGCCTCGGCTTTGAGCTTGTCGAGCGGACTATCCCCTATGCCTCGTTGCAGCGCGTGGATGAGGTGTTCTTTGTGAATACAATGTTTGTTACGCCACTCTTTGCTGTAGAAAAACATAGGCTCCTATCCGTCGTGACATCGCGTATCACAAGCAGAATGGAGCCTACGATTTAGGGTTTATTTCCGACTAAATATTGTCAAGTGCGTAGAGGTATGCGCCAAGCGAAACGGCGTTGCTTGCACCAATATCCGAAATTGTTATACCAATGCGTTTCTCGGGGTCGTAGACAACCTCGCGATCTGTTCCGTATACCTTAATTTTGGTTGAGTTGCCTTTTGCAAACTTCTCAAACTCAGCCTCATTATCCAAGTCGTAAACATTCATCTGGACACGGTTGAGTGAGTCGCCCGACATGGTCTTGATTTTTGAACGCATCTCCTCTAAAAGTGCGGGCATGAAGTACTTCGAAGCGCCTGCCAAGCCGCCACCAATCACAATCACATCATCCATAAGTGTCGCTGCTGTAGCCATTGCGTCACCCGCTACGCGACCGAGCGTTGCGAATGCCTCGCGTGCTGCATCTGCATTACCTTCCAATACACCCTCTGCGATGTCATAGATATCCTTAGGCTCAAGTGCTCGCTCATCGCCCGATAGCTCACGATAGACGCGCTTCACGGCACGAATAGCCACACCATCCTCAACGATGCACTCGGGGTAGTCGCGGTGCTTAAGGCAGAAGGTCTCAACACATGAGTTGTCACCGAGGTTGAGTTTGCCATCCATTACAAAACCAAAGCCGAAGCCCGTGCCAAATGTGTAACCGAGCAAGTTGCGATAGCGCTTTGCTGCACCCAGCGCCTCAAGCTTGCGGTTGATGCGTGGAAGAGCACCGCCCATAGCCTCGCCGTAGGCGAAGAGATCAGCGTCGTTGTTGATGAATACGGGGATGCCAAACTTATCCTCTAGCATGGGGCCAAGGGCTACGCCATCGCGGAATGATGGGAAGTTGGGAAGGTAGCCACCAATCACGCCATTGCGGTAGTCTGCGGGACCAGGGAAGGCGAAGCTGATAGCCGCGGGAGCCTCTGGAAGCTTCGAGATAATCTGTGTGAAACCATCGATGAGCGTCTGGAGACACTTGTCGAGGTCGTGGGCTGAAGAGGGTAGTGTGATACGCTCTCCTATTGTGCTGCCATTCTGCATGGCTGCGAAAACGAAGTTGGTGCCACCAGCGTCAAGCGTGACGACGATGGGCTGATTTGTTGTAGTTGTCTGCATAATAGGCAAAGATATAAATTTATTTCGAATTGTGCAATTATTTCTAAATATTGATAAAATGTGCATAAATTGCCAATAAAAAGTTGGCTAAGTCTGCTTGAATTTAGAAAAATATAATATATATTTGTGAGATTTTTAGCGAGGCGTGTATTGTCGCTAAATCGAAAACCGACAAAAAGTATAAAATTATATAAAACTTAAAACGTATAAACTATGGAGAACAACAAACTTCAGGAGCTTACACAAAAGCTCTACAACGATGGCTTGGAGAAGGGTCGTTCGGAGGCTGAGCGTCTTGTAGCTGAGGCAAAGGAGCAGGCTGCAAAAATCTTGGCTGATGCTCGCGCTGAGGCTGAGGCTATCAACAAGGCGGCAGAGTTGCGCGCTGAGGATGTAGCAAAGAACGCTATGACTGAGATTACACTCGCTGGCCGTCAGGCTGTGTCAAAGATCAAGACTGAGCTTGCTGAGGCAGTTATCATGAAGTCTACAGGCGAGGCTGTTAAGGCTGCGACTATGGACGCTGCATTCGTTAAGGATATGCTCTTGGCTGTTGCACAGAACTGGAATGCAAATACTGCAGATGTTTCGCTCAAGGCTTTGTTGCCCGAGGAGAAGCGTGCTGAGTTGGATGCTGCAATGCAGAAGAGTGCAGCTGAGCTTCTCAAGGCAGGTGTAGAGGTTGGCTACTCAAAGGATGTTAAGACAGGCTTCAAGCTTGGCGAGAAGAACGGTGGCTACTACATCTCATTCACAGATGAGAGCTTCGATGCCCTTTTGAAGGAGTATCTACGCGAGAAGGTGTCTAACATGCTCTATAAGTAGGCTATGTTCTCTACGGAGTATTACTATTTGGTTGCGGGGTTGCGCGATTGGACGCTCGACTCTGATACCAAAGGTTTCGATGTTCGTGAGATTATCGACGAGATCGTTGGTGAGCTTACGAAGAGCGATCGTGAGGCTGTGCGCATGTTGTACGCCTACTATGATTGCGAAAACATTATTGCGCGTCGTGCCAAGCGTGAGCGTCACAACCAGCTTGGTAACCTCTCGGCTGAGGAGGTCGCAGAGGTGCTCGAGGAGCGTAACTACTCGTTGCTCACTCCCGAGGTTGCTAAGTGCGTAAAGCTTTACGTCGAGGCAAACGATGAGGAGCACGATGAGGAGACAACCCTCGATGCTAGCTTCGAGCGTGCAATATTTGAGGCCTACTACCGCGATTTGGCGGCGTCTAAGTGCACATTCCTTAAAGATTGGGGTGCTTTCGACCGCAATTTGCGTAATATCGCTGCTGCTATTGCTGCCCGTGAGGCAGGTCGTGTGGTGGCTGATGTAACTGTTGGTGATGGCGAGATCGTTGAGCAGCTTAAGCGCTCGACTGCTGCAGACTTCGGTTTGCGTGGCGAGTTGCCATATGTTGACTCTGTAATCTCGGCTGTAAGTGATGAGAAGAACATTGTAGAGAAGGAGCGTAAGATTGACGCTATTCGCTGGGCTGAGGCCGAGGCGATGACATCGTTCGATTTCTTCACTATCAACTTCATTCTCTCATATCTTGTCAAGGTAAACATCGTAGCACGTTGGACATTGCTCTCACCTGAGGTGGGTCGCGAGATGCTCAACCGCTTGATTAAGGAGCTTGACGCCAAAGAGCTTGTGAATAAACAATAAAACTACATAAACGAATGAAAACATTAGGACGTGTAAACGGTATTATCTCGAACATCGTTATCGCCAAGGTTGACGGTCCGGTGGGTCAGAATGAGATATGCCATGTGTATTGCGGTGATGTCCGCATGATGGCTGAGGTCATCAAGGTCATAGGCGATGAGGCCTATGTACAGGTATACGACTCTACACGCGGTTTGAAGATTGGTGACAAGGTGGAGTTCGAGGGTCACATGCTCGAGGCTACACTTGCCCCTGGTCTTTTGTCGCGTAACTATGACGGTTTGCAGAACGACTTGGAGAAGATGGACGGCTTGTTCATCAACCGTGGCTCTATTACTGACCCTATCGACTTCGACGCCAAGTGGGAGTTCAAGCCCCTTGCAAAGGCTGGTGACAAGGTTACAGCTGGTGACTGGCTCGGTGAGGTTAAGGAGCAGTGGGTATTGCACAAGATCATGGTTCCCTTCGTAATGCAGGGTACATATACAGTTAAGAGCGTTGTTGCTGCTGGTGAGTACAAGGTTACTGATACTATCGCAGTAGTAGCAGACGCTGACGGCAACGAGTACAACATCACAATGGTTCAGAAGTGGCCAGTTAAGCAGGCTATCCGCTGCTTTACTGAGAAGCCTCGTCCTTCACGCGTGATGGAGACTGGTGTTCGTGCTATCGATACGTTCAACCCATTGGCAGAGGGTGGTACAGGCTTTATCCCTGGTCCCTTCGGTGCTGGTAAGACCGTGCTTCAGCATGCTATCTCTAAGCAGGCAGAGGCTGACGTTATCATCATCGTAGCTTGTGGTGAGCGTGCTAACGAGGTTGTGGAGATCTTTGCTGAGTTCCCCGAGTTGGTTGACCCACGTACAGGCCACAAACTTATGGAGCGTACTATTATTATATGTAATACATCGAACATGCCCGTTGCTGCGCGAGAGGCGTCTGTATATACAGGTATGACAATCGGTGAGTACTACCGCTCAATG
>JAFZGE010000112.1 GCA_017555545.1 Alistipes sp. | reverse complement strand
TCCGACGTGGCAATCTCATTCCATTTGTGAGATTCCCACGCTTCGCTCGGAATGACGTTGTGTGGGCATTGTTGCGGACAAGGGGTCAAAAATGATCTAAAAGGGTCAAAAGGGGGATTTTCCCCTTCAGAACCCTTCGACCCCTTCTAACCCTTTCGAACCCTCGTCATTGCGAACCATCTCTTTACTCTCTTTTTTCTTTTTTTCTTTTTTATAGGGAAAAAGAACGAACGAACAAACTACTCTTTCATGCGAGAAAAAGAACACCCCAAACCATGCTACATACTCCTTTTGTTGCGTGTGGCGGGGGAAGTTGCGTTGTGTTAAAAAGTTAACAACGAATTTTCTATGAAAGTTACTATAAAATTACTACCTTTGCACCGATTTTTGTCGAGTCGCACTTTATGCCAAAGTGCACCGCGCAAAAAGTGCTGTAGCAAGGGTCTCTTGAGACCTACCCCAAAGGGGTAATAATCGTGGCTATGGCGGTTGTCCGAAGGTGCAACAGCGGGCAATAAACTTTAGAATGAATTACAAATATCTAATGATGAAAAATATGGCAGAGAAGAGATTTATTACATGTGATGGTAACTACGCCGCAGCACATATCGCTTATATGTTCTCGGAGGTAGCAGCCATCTATCCCATCACACCATCATCAACAATGGCAGAGCTCGTAGACGAGTGGTCTGCACAGGGTAAGAAGAATATCTTTGGTGACACGGTGAAGGTGGTTGAGATGCAGTCAGAGGCTGGTGCTGCAGGTGCGGTACACGGCTCATTGCAGAGTGGTGCTTTGACTTCAACATTTACAGCATCACAGGGCTTGCTCCTTATGGTCCCCTATATGTACAAGATCGCTGGTGAGTTGCTCCCAGGCGTATTCCACGTGTCTGCACGTGCTCTCGCAGCGCAGTCACTCTCAATCTTCGGTGACCACCAGGATGTAATGGCAGTACGTCAGACAGGTTTCGCAATGCTCGCTACATCATCTGTACAGGAGGTTATGGACCTCGCAGGTGTTGCACACATCGTAGCGCTCAAGGCTCGCATCCCCTTCGTACACTTCTTCGATGGCTTCCGCACATCACACGAGATTCAGAAGATTGAGCTTATCGACGAGGCATCGCTCTCAGCAATGTTCGACCGTGAGGCTCTCAAGGAGTTCCGCATGCGTTCACTCAACCCCGAGCGCCCCGTAACACGCGGTACTGCACAGAACCCCGATATCTACTTCCAGACACGTGAGGCTTCAAACAAGTTCTACGACGCTGTGCCCGACATGGTGGCTGAGGCGATGGAGAAGATCTCGACTATCACAGGTCGCGAGTACAAGCCATTCACATACTATGGTGACGCAGAGGCTGAGAACATCATCATCGCGATGGGTTCTATCACTGAGACTATCAAGGAGTGCGTAGACTACCTCCGCACACAGGGCAAGAAGGTTGGTGTTATCACCGTACACCTCTACCGTCCATTCTCAGCGAAGTACCTCTTCAACGTATTGCCCTCTACAGTTAAGCGCGTATGCGTTCTCGACCGCACTAAGGAGCCAGGTTCAAACGGCGAGCCTTTGTTCCTCGACATCCGCGATGCATTCTACGAGTGCGAGAACCGTCCTATGATCATCGGTGGTCGCTACGGTCTCTCTTCAAAGGATACAACTCCAGCACAGATGTTGGCAGTATTTGCTAACCTCGAGGCTGCCCAGCCCAAGAACCACTTCACTGTAGGTATCAACGATGATGTTACAATGCTCTCACTCCCCGTAGGTGAGGAGGTATCTAT
>JAFZGE010000015.1 GCA_017555545.1 Alistipes sp. | reverse complement strand
GTGGTTGCATCGAGAATGATGTTCCCTATCCCATCGTTAAGCTCGACATCGTGAGCATCGAGGCTGAGGGTCTTAAGTCGCAGCCCGTTATCAACGCTACGAACAACACCGTGGAGCTCGAACTTGAGGAGGCTACCGACATCCGCAATGTGAATATCACAAACGTCGTTATGACCGAGGGTGCAGAGGCGGATCTCCTCTTCCCTGGTACCTACGACTTGCGTAATCCCTTGTATGTCACACTCTCGATGTATCAGGACTACGAGTGGACAATCACCGCGAAGCAGCATATCTCACGCCTCTTCCGCGTTGAGGGTCAGATTGGTGAGTCTGAGATCGACCCTGTTGGTTGCATCGCTACGGCATACGTACCTATGGACTTCGACCTCAATAACGTCAAGGTTGTCGCAGCAAAGTTTGGCCCTATTGGCATCACAAACTACTCGCCCGACCCCATGTCGCTCACCTCATTCGAGGATACCGTGCGTAACATCGAGGTTACATATCATGGTGACATCACCGAGATGTGGACACTCCGCATCATTAAGAAGGATGTAGAGGTTGAGTTTACGGCTGTGGATGCATGGGCAAAGCGCATCTGGCTCTATGCTAATGGTCGCGCAGACTCGGCTCTCGGTTTCCGCTATCGCGCTTCAGGCGCTGAGCAGTGGAGCGAGGTTGAGGATGTAACCGTTGACGGCGGTAGCTTCTCGGCATGTGTTGCAGGCCTTGAGACACTCACGGAGTATGAGGTTGTTGCCTACTCTGGCGAGAACGTAACAGAGGTAGTAAAGGTTACAACCGAGAATACATTCGACCTTCTTAATGCAGGTCTTGAGGATTGGTCGTTTGCCGATAAGTGCTACTTCCCCTATGCTGAGGGTGCTGCTCCATTCTGGGGCACGGGTAACCCTGGTGCTACATCTCTCGGCGAGCAGTTTAACCTTACTACGCCATACACCGATGAGGTGCGCCCTGGTAGCGTGGGTACAACATCTGCAAAGTTGCAGTCTATGTTCCCCAATATGGCGGGTGTAGGTAAGTTTGCTGCGGGTAACCTCTTCTTGGGTCGCTTCGCTGGTACTTTCGGCACTAATGGCGTTGTACACTTCGGTCGCCCCTGCGAGGCACGCCCCGTGGCACTTCATGGCTGGATTAAGTACACTTGCGGTACTATCGACAAGGTGGGTAAGATCCCATCAAGCCGCCCCGATATCGCCCTTGGTAGCCAGGATGAGGGTCAGATCTTGGTTGCTGTAGGCGACTGGACACCCGAGGTATATGGCGGTGATGCTGATAGCCCCGTAGCAATCGATACACGCGATGAGTCTACGTTCTTCAATAAGAATAGCGCTGGTGTTATCGGCGCGGGTGAGATTATCCTCACGGAGTCTACCGATGGCTGGGTTGAGTTCACACTTCCTTTGGAGTATCGCTCTACTTCGCGCATCCCAACACACCTCGTTGTAGTCTTCACGGGTTCTCACTTTGGTGACTACTTCACGGGTTCTACTGCGAGCTGCATGCTGGTGGATGATGTAGAGCTTATCTACTAACATCCAAGCACAAAAAATAAGGGACTGTCCTGATGGATAGTCCCTTATTTTATTTCGTGAAGATTAAATCTCGAAGAAGTTGTCGCGGTTGGCAAACTGCTCCATCACGCGTGCCATTGCTATGCTCTGGCGAGGTGTGAGGCGTGCCGAAGCGCCGCGATGGTTTACGATGCACGACACAAACTCCTGAATCTCGTAGCGCAAGCCTGGCTCATCCCACTTATAGAAGTACTTCTTGTTGCGGTTCTGATCCTCGTAGCGTAGCTCGAAGTAGTCGGTCTTCCACCATGGCGAGGGTACGTATACATAGCCCTGCGTGCCCGAGATAACGAGGTTGCCCTCGGTCTTTACGCCCAAACCCAACTGGAACGATGCCACAGCGCCATCGTAGCGCATGATGCCACGTGTGTAGACATCCACACCATTCTCATTCAGGCGGCTGTATAGGTTTATGCCCTTATAATCTGTACCCAAGAGTTTTATAATGGGAAGTAGGGGATATGAGCCCATCTCGTAGAGCGAGCCACCCGCCATCGCAGGGTCGAGCTCACGCTTAAGCTTCTCCTCACCCCAGAGTTTCGACTCCGAGGCGTCGATGCCCACAACATCGCCAATAAGACCGCTCTTAACGAGTGTTATGAGGTGGTTAAAGGCGGGGGAGTATGCCGTTTTGTTTGCCTCCATAAGCATCAAACCTCGCTCCTTGGCTATTGCGAAGAGTTCCTCGGCCTCTGCCTCGCGCAACACCATGGGTGTCTCGCAAAGGACATGGCGACCATGCTCCAGAGCATACTTTGCCTGCTGGTAGTGTAGGTTGTGTGGCGTAGCGATATAGACGGCATCAGCACGCTCCACAACCTCCTCAAAGCTATCGGCAACGAGGTCGGGGTTGAGTGCTGCGGCAGCTTCGCGGTTGATGTCGTAGAGTGCCGACACACGGGCGGCATCCACTTTGTCTACCTCGGCATAGAAGCGTTGTGCAATGCGGCCACAACCTACCATAGCGATGTTTACCACAACCTCGCTCTCTGCGCGTAGCATTGTCGAGGATACACCCTCGGTGCGGGGTAGATAGACAACCTTGCAGAACTCCGAGAGGTAGTCGAACTTACCCTCCCAGTCCGAGCCAATGGCAAAGATGTCGACATCGTATTTGAGGATGTCGTCGATCTTCTGACCCACATAATCCTCGATAATCACCTGGTCTACAATGCCCGTAGCCTTCACTGCCTCGACACGCTCGAGTACATTGTTGCGTACGTTGAGCTTGCCGCGTTCACGGTCGAAGCTATCGTTCGTAACGCCCACGATGAGGTAGTCGCCCAGCGCCTTTGCGCGGCGCAAAAGGTTGATGTGACCCTCATGCAAGAGGTCGTAGGTGCCGTATGTAATAACCTTCTTCATTATTTATCGCCTTTACCGTAAATCTCTTCAATATACTCCTTGCAGTGTATGCACTTGCGTATCTGCTCATCGTTGGGTAGCTTGCGCCAGTCTCCATAAACATTCGTGAGGTAGGCATCCATATCCTTTGGTACGGGCATCTCCTCGCCCTCGAAGAGTGTCTTGGAGAGAGGAAGGGTGTACTTCATGTAGAATGTGTGGCGTGCCCAGCCTGTACCCAGCGTGTAGTGATACTCTTGGTGTGGGTTGATGAGTCCTACAAGGCGTAAAATGGGGTTGATGATGCCAAAGCATAGACCCTGGATAAGGCGTATTGCGGGCTTACGCACCCATCCCCAGCGTATGTAGGACGTGAGATGCTGCAAGTTGTTGTAGATGACCGATGCTGTGCGTGCTGCGAAGTAGCTTGTCTTCTCCAGCGCGAAGATGTCGAAGCCGATGCCTGCCCACTTGTAGTAGTTGTAGCGGCGGTTGCTGCTCGATATGCGACCCTCGCGTTTGCGGAACTTGCCAAAGCTGTTGACGTAGTCCACGTCGGTGCGCATAGAGTGGTAGACATACTCCTTGCTATCAAGCTTTTCGAGTATGCGCTCAAGACGCTTGCAGTCCTTTTTCAGAAGCACGATGTCGAGGTCGTCATCCCATGGAATAAATCCCTCGTGGCGTGCTGCGCCGAGGAGTGTTCCCGAGCTTAGCCACCATTGAATGCCGTTGGCGTCGCATATATCTGTCACCACGCGGAGCATCTTCACTAGCTCCAACTGGTCGTGTCTAAGGCGCGAGCCATCGGGGTTATACTTTGCTTTGAGTGCCTCTTTATCTATGTTTGTCACCATATTCCAATGCGTTATATTAGGCAAATTTACACTTTTTTTCCTAATAATAGGAATATTTCCTATCTTTGTAATGACAAAACTAAACTTTTGAATGAATGAAACGCTTGTTTAAGCATTTGGGTTGGGCGCTTAATCGCGTCGTTAAGACCCCACTAAATATCGCGGCATCTATCGCTAACCTCGTGACCCCCATAAAGCCTGGTCGCGTGGTGTGCTGGTCGTATAGCTTCCAGCAGTATAGCTGCAACCCTCGCTACCTCACGGAGTATCTCCTTAAGCACCACCCCGAGTTTGAGGTGTGTTGGGTGTTTCGCAAGGGTGTAAATATCGCCGAGCTCCCTAAGGGTGTTAAGGCTGTGCGCTTCCGCACATGGGAGTATTTGAAGCTTATGGCATCTGCCGAGTTTGTGTTCTCGAACGTGCGCACCGATCCATGGCGTGTATATTGGCATAAGCGCCCTGGACAGAAGTATGCTATGTTGTGGCATGGCGGTGTAGCTCTCAAGCGCATTGAAGCAGATGTCGAGGAGCGTCTCAGCCCCAGCTATGTGCACCGCGCAAAGTCCGACTCAAAGATCTGCGACCTTATGATCTCGGGCTGCCGTATGCACACCGACCTTATCAAGAACAGCTTCTGGTATAATGGTGAGATTTTGGAGCGGGGCATCCCTCGCAACGACATATTCTTCGATGAGGCGCGCCGCAGCGACCTCCGCCAATATGTAGCCAACTACTATGGCATCGACCCCAAGTCGCGCATTGTGCTCTATGCCCCCACGTTCCGTGTTGACCACTCGACAGAGCCCTATACAATCAACTGGGAGAGGGTTATGCCCGTGCTAAGCCGCATGTTTGGTGGCGATGAGATCTCGGTGTTGGTGCGTATGCACCCCAACCTTATCGGTAAGGTAGACACCTCGCACCTTATAGCCTTTGATGGTGTTTGCGATGCTACGCGCTACCACGATATGCAGGAGTTGTTGTCGGTTGCCGATATGCTTATTACGGACTATTCGAGCTCGATGTTCGACTTTGCGATGCAGGGTCGCCCATGCTTGCTATATGCTACCGATGCCGATGCCTACGACCGTGGTTTCTATTTCAACCTCAGGGAGTTGCCCTTCCCGCTTGCGGAGAACGAGGAGCAGCTTGTGTCCACTATCGAGGGCTTCGACCACGAGGCATATGCCGCGCATCTCAATGCCTTCTTCACCGATAGCGTCGGTCTCAAGGAGGATGGTCATGCCGCCGAGGCACTCGCCAAGTGGATGGTGGCACACCGCCTGTAGACATATATAACAACACCCTATACTATGAAACGCTTACTTCTTATTTTGGTTGCACCGATTGCGAGTATCGCAGTGTGCTTTAGTCAGAATGCACCTAAGTTACACAACGAGGAGATTGAGAGTTCGGCACGCTATCAAAAAGGTAATATCTACCAAAAGGATTTGCTCCTATATCTCGATATGCTCGGCGAGACGCACCCCTACTATGCAGATGAGGCAAACCGTGCGAAGCTCGAGAAGCAAGCAAAGAGGATGTACCGAGAGTGTGCTAAACTCACCACTGAGATCTATTACTTCAAGACATACCTCCAACGCTTCGCATCATCGCTCCACGATGGTCACACAACGATATACTATTGGAGGGATTGGGATAACCTCAACAAGATATTCCCTATCGGACTTGACATCGATGGCGACAACCCTTGCATTATTAATATCACCTCCGAGGAGCACCGCGACCTACTCGGCAAGGAGGTCGTGGAGATAAATACCTACCCCGTAAAGCAGGTGCTCGAATGGGCGCGACCACTCGTTAGTGCCGACAATGAGGTAAACTTCGAGAACTTAGTAACGCAATATCTGATGATTGCGGAGTTCTATCCAAAAATCCTCTTCGGCAACCATAGGCTATACCTCACACTTGCAGACGGCAGCAATGTGACGATTTATCCTATAAACAAGAGTGAACTTAAAGTTGCGCAGTTGCAGCGCAACACCGCAAACCGTGTTACCGCACAGCGCGGCGTGCTCTTCGACTACACCATCTTCGAGGAGGAGGGCATCTGCTACATGCAGTTCAACCAGTTTGCCGACCGCGTGACACACCCCAACTACCCACAACTCGCACGCTTCGACGATACGATGCGCGACATGATGGCAGAGATGGAGGCAAAGGGCATCGAGACCCTCGTCGTGGACTTGCAGTATAACGGCGGTGGCAACAGTATGCTCGGCACGGTGCTGTTGTCATGGTTGCAGCCATATAAGGAGACGCAGAATGTTAGCGTTACACTCCGCTACTCCGATCTTTTGTGCCAGCACTACCCCTACTATCAGAACTTTACCGTCGAGGGCAAACCCTTAGAGCGAGGCAAGTGTTACGACTTCTGGAGTTTCGACCATAGCAAAGATTATGTGGTAGATTACGAGAAGCAGGACTCTACGCAGCACGTTATCAACATCGACCCCGAACGCATATTCAAGGGTAACGTGGTGTTTATTCAGGGTAAGGACTCGTTTAGTAGTGCGACCTTACTTCTTACATTGGCGCAGGATAATGGCATAGGCATCATCATCGGTGAGAGAGCGGGAGGCAAGCCCTGCCACTATGGCGACATTCTCTACTGCACACTCCCCAACACCGAGACCTTAGTGACCGTGAGCCACAAATACTTTATCCGCCCCGACCGCACATTGGAGCACGCTGAGTATATCGAGCCCGATGTTATGATTGACCTTGACAATCCAGAGCGCGACATGGCATGGGAGTGGATAGTAGAAAACTACGGCAAAAAGTAACAAAAAGTGCTGAAAAATTGTGATTTAGAGAATTTTTACTACCTTTGCAGTCCCAAAGCAGATATCTATGGGGTTGCGAGTGACTATCGCAACTGAGTGGTATCGAAGTTAAACAATTAATTATTAAACAATTATGAAGTCAATTCAGATTAACGGTACTGCACGTGCGGAGTTCGGTAAGAAGTTCGCTAAGGCAGCTCGTCGCGAGGGTCAGGTACCTTGCATCATCTACGGCGGTGGCGAGGAGAAGGCATTCACAATCGACGCTAAGGAGCTCAACCAGCTCATCTACACTCCTAACTCTTACATCGTTGAGCTCAACATCGACGGCGTTGTAGAGAAGGCAGTTATGCGTGAGGTTCAGTATCACCCTGTTCGCGAGCAGGTTCTCCACGTAGATTTCTACCGTGTTCAGGAGGGCAAGCCCGTTTCAGTTAACGTTCCCGTACGCCTCACAGGTAACGCTGAGGGTGTTAAGATCGGTGGTAAGCTCGCTCTTTCAGCTCGTAAGCTCACAGTTAAGGCTCTCGTTGAGTACATTCCCGATGAGATCGTTGTTGACGTAACACCTTTGAAGGTTGGTCAGACTATCTTCGTTGGCGATCTTAAGGAGGAGAACCTCACATTCGTTACTCCTGCTACTACTGCTGTTTGCGCTGTTCGCGTAACACGTGCTTCACGCGCTGCACAGTAATCGTAACGAGACTAATAACTTTACGTTATGAAGTATCTTGTTGTCGGGTTAGGCAACATCGGAATGGAGTACGCCGCAACCCGCCACAACATAGGTTTCAGAGTGTTGGATGCCTTAGCCGAGGCATCCAATATCTCTTTTACGACGGTGCGTTATGGCGCTATGGCGACACTCAAGCACCGCGGCCGTACCATCTTCTTGCTTAAGCCCTCGACATATATGAACTTGTCGGGTAAGGCTGTCCGCTACTGGATGGATCAGGAGCGCATCCCCCGCGAGAACTTGCTCGTGGTGTCGGATGATATCGCACTCCCCTTCGGCACCTTCCGCATGCGCAAGAATGGCTCGGAGGGTGGTCACAACGGCCTTCGTAACATCACCGAGTTGTTGGGCGACAACCAGTATGCACGCTTGCGCTTTGGCGTGGGTGGCGACTTCCCTCGCGGTCATCAGGTCGACTATGTGCTTGGCGACTTTTCGGATGAGGAGAACAAGCTTATGCCCGAGCGCTTGAAGCTCTTTGGCGACGCTGTCTTGTCGTTCGTAAGCGTAGGTGCTGACCGCACCATGAATACCTACAACGGTAAGTAGTGCCAGCGACGGTTACAAAAAGAGAGACACCCATTGTGGTGTCTTTTTTTTGTGCAATAAAATAGGGGCTGCCCGCGTGGACAGCCCCTATACTATATAATATATAGGTATTACTTAGACTTAACGTACTCGTCGATAGCCTTAGCAGCCTTACGACCTGCACCCATAGCCAAGATTACGGTTGCAGCGCCAGTCACAGCATCACCACCTGCGAAGACGCCCTCGCGAGATGTTGCACCCATCTCGTTAGCCTCGATACAGCCACGGCGGTTGATGTTCAAGCCACCAGTTGTTGAAGCGATAAGTGGGTTGGGTGATGTACCCAATGCCATGATAACAACGTCGCAGTCGATAACGAAGTCTGAGCCAGCCTTCTCAACGGGTGAACGACGACCGCTTGCATCGGGCTCGCCAAGCTCCATCTCTACGCAGTTGATGCCCTTAACCCAGCCATCCTCTGTGCCGATGATGTGAGTGGGGTTGGTGAGCATGCGGAACTCGATGCCCTCTTCCTTAGCGTGGTGTACCTCCTCCTTACGTGCGGGAAGCTCAGCCTCGCCACGGCGGTAAACGATAACAGCCTCAGCGCCGAGACGCTTTGCAGTACGCACAGCATCCATCGCAACGTTACCACCACCAACAACTACAACCTTGCGGCCTACGTATACGGGAGTATCGTTGTGCTTAGGATCCCAAGCACCCATGAGGTTAACACGTGTCAAGAACTCGTTAGCTGAGAGCACACCATTGAGGTTCTCGCCCTCGATGCCCATGAAGCGTGGAAGACCAGCGCCAGAGCCTACGAATACTGCATCGTAACCCTCGGTGTCGAGGAGTGAGTCGATAGTAGTAGTGCGGCCTACGATAACATCAGTCTCGAATGTTACGCCAAGCTTCTTAACCTCGTTAATCTCGCGAGCAACAACTCTATCCTTAGGCAAACGGAACTCAGGAATACCGTAAGACAATACACCACCAAGGCGGTGCAAAGCCTCGAATACGTCTACCTTATAACCCATCTTTGCAAGGTCGCTTGCGCAAGCCAAGCCTGCAGGACCGCTACCTACAACAGCTACACGGTGGCCGTTAGGCTGAATCTCTACGTTCTCAACCTCTGCGCTGTGATCCAAAGCCCAGTCACCTACGAAACGCTCGAGCTTACCGATAGCAACAGGCTCGCCCTTGATGCCCAATACGCATGAGCCCTCACATTGTGACTCCTGGGGACATACGCGACCACAAATTGAAGGAAGTGAGCTATCAACATGGATAGTGTCGGCAGCAGCACGGATGTCGCCCTCGGTGAGGTGGTGGATAAACTCGGGGATGTTGATATTTACGGGGCACGCAGCAACGCAGCGTGGGTTCTTACAGTTCAAGCAGCGTGTAGCCTCAAGCAACGCCTCCTCCTGGTTGTAGCCGTAGCATACCTCCTCGAAGTTAGCCGCACGCACCTTAGGATCTTGTTCGCGTACAACGACGCGTGGTATCTTATTTGCCATAGCAGTTACATTTGTGTTCGCGATTATCGTTATCTAATCTCTCCTGGTTCTTATACATCGCCTGGCGACGCATAGCCTCATCGAAGTCCACTTGGTGGCCGTCGAACTCGGGACCATCAACGCATGTGAAGAGAGTCTTGCCACCTACAGATACGCGGCAAGCACCACACATACCAGTGCCATCAACCATAAGTGCGTTGAGTGATACGGTTGTCTGCAAGTTCCATGGCTTGGTGGTGAGGCATACAAACTTCATCATGATCATAGGACCAATACATACGCACTCGTCATACTTGCGACCCTCGGTCTCTACGAGCTCCTTCATAAGGCCTGTTACCATGCCCTTGTAACCCTCAGTACCGTCATCGGTAGCGATGTGTACGTTGCCAACCTTGCTCATCTCGTCGATGTAGATAAGCATATCCTTAGTCTTTGCGCCGATGATAACGTCGCAATCTACGCCATGCTGCTTGAGCCACTTAACCTGAGGATATACGGGAGCAGTACCTACACCACCAGCAACGAAGATGTACTTACGGTTCTTGAGCTCCTCCAAAGGCATGTGTACAAACTCTGATGGGCGACCCAATGGGCCAGCGAAGTCAACGAGTGAATCGCCTGCCTCGAGGTTGCAAATCTTCTTTGTTGAGTGACCAATGGTCTGAGTAACGATGGTTACAGTACCAGCCTCTACGTCGTAGTCGGCAATGGTGAGAGGGATGCGCTCGCCACCCTCATCAGCACGTACAATGACAAACTGACCTGGGAGGGCAGCGCGTGCAACACGCTCAGCGGCGATCTTCATCTCGTAGATGTTCTCCGCAAGCTTGCGTTTTTCGACAATCTTAAACATTTTAATCTCCTTAGTTTATATTATTGTTTGTGTTTCTCCATCTATCTTGCCCGCCTATAGTGGTAGGGCATTCACGCGCACCGACTGCATGGGGCGCAAGGGGTCGTTCGTGATGATGTAGAGTCGCGCAGTGAAGGGGTTGTCGATGTCCTCAATGCGTGTAGCATACAGGCGCACAACAACCTCATGTGATACCCCTGGTGCAATGGCGATATTGCGCTCTACGGGGCACTCTACAACCTTCGAACTACTCTCTACGGCACGCACAACAAGCGTTGATGCCCCCTCGTTGGTGAGCACCACGCGCTGCTCCACTACATCGTAAGAGCAATTTACCTCCCCAAATTTAATAATATTTTTCGAAATAACGAGCATCGGAGCCGAAATATCATCCATATAGTCGAAATTGTCCACCGCCACAACCTGTGATGTCAGGGTGTAGGTTGCGGGTGTGCCATCCACCTTGATGCGCATAACATCGCGCAAAGTGCCATAGATGTCGCTCTCCTCGCCCAATGCGTAGCGTAGCACGATGTCGCCGGATGCCCCCGCCTCAATATGCTTGGGGTACGATATGTCAAGAATTCCCGATGCGGTGTTGAACTCAACGTCGAGGGCGATTGCCTTATGCGATGTATTTACAAAGCCAATGTGCTCGGAGAGTTCCTTGCCGTGCTCGAGATAACCAAAGGCGTGGAAGTTACTTTTTAGGCGCAAGCCGCCACCCATATCGAAGGGGTATAGCTCATCTATCGTGCGCTCGCGCGCGTTCACATATCCTATAATATTGAGTCGCACCTCATCTTCAGAGTCCGAAGCCAGAATAAATATCTGCTTATCGATGCGGCCAGGACGATTTAATGGATTAAACGCAACCTTAAAACTGAACTTTCCACCTGCGGGAATAGGTTTTTTCTCGAATTCTGCAGTCGTGCAACCACACGTCGTGGTAATTTTTTCGACTTCGATAGTATAATTTGAGGTGTTCACACCCTCGAAACTACATGTCACAACACCCCCGATTTCATCGATATGACCGAAATCGTGAGTGATTTTTTGAAATAATAACGCACTTTTTGTGCTCTCCTGGGCAAAAACTTCACCACAAGACAACACTACGACTAGTGCCCAAAAAAGGTGTTTAAGGAGGTGTTTCATGCCACAAAGATAGGTTTTTTAGGCTATTTTCAAGAAAAATGCACTTTTTTTTGAAAATTTTTGCAAAAAAGTTTGCAGAATAAAAAATAATGTCTACCTTTGCACCGCAATCGAAAGATAACGGTTCTTAAAAATGCCTGAATAGCTCAGTCGGTTAGAGCACATGACTGTTAATCATGGGGTCCTAGGTTCAAGTCCTTGTTCAGGCGCTAAGTGCATGGGTCGCACAAAAAGCAAAGTAGCAAACGATAAGCTGCAATGGTCACGGCCATAGGTTGGTTGGAGGAAATGCCACGATCAACGATAAGCAGTAGACGCAGTCGAGCTTCGAAAGATGTCGAGACTCTTTGAAGGTAAACTTATCGAGAATGCAGGTTATAAAGACGTTTCCTTTGTGGCGCCCAAGCATTACAAAACGGGAGCATAGCTCAGCTGGTTCAGAGCATCTGCCTTACAAGCAGAGGGTCAGGGGTTCGAATCCCTTTGCTCCCACAAAGATCAAAGACGGCAATAAGTCGTCTTTTTCATTTATAATATCAATGCTTAGGCATTGCCAATCGGGAGCATAGCTCAGCTGGTTCAG
>JAFZGE010000111.1 GCA_017555545.1 Alistipes sp. | reverse complement strand
ATATTCCTCTGGGTATATTATTGGTGTGAGAGTGAAATCATTTATCTTATATAGTCCCTTCTTGCAATACAATAGTTCAACAGGATCGGCGTATGGAGCGGCAGGGTTTCCTGACATACTGATGCACACAGTATCGCAACTATAGTCTATTAAATCTAAACTATCAATAACATTTCCAAGGCGATTATAGTACTTTTGCACATTGCCAATACACTTGTAACGTATCTTGGGACTCTCTCCACAACATGGACTACCACTACTTGCATATATATGGCGAACTCTTTTATGACTTAAATACCGCCCAATATCATCAAAGCTATTAACCTCACGCTTTGACTTTAAGTTGTCTGATTTGCAATCCGATAATACCTCGTCTGCTGCAAAAACATAATTGCCAAGCGAGTTTAGGAAGAGGCATATTATTAAAAACTTTTTCAACATAATATGATGATTGAGTAGTGATTTCCTTGTGCAAGTTACAAATATTATCCGACTTTAGCAAACCGACATACTACTTTGCCACATCCAAACTCGCGTTAAGAGTAGGTTTAGTCTATCGCAATAAAGAAATCCCATAGGATAGTACTTGATGTACAGCCTATGGGATTTTGTTTGGGATGGGCTGAAGATGCCCTCCAAAATCGAAAAGCAATTATGCCTCGAGAGCAAAACGCTTGTAAGCTACAACTGTAGCCTCCTTGTCTGCCTTCTGGATGAACTCGCGGATAGACTCCTTCTCACCAACAACACACTGGTTAAGAAGAGTGTTCTCCTCGTAGAACTTACGCATCTTACCCTCAGCGATCTTCTCAAGGATTGAATCGGGCTTGTTAGCGTTCTTAGGATCCTGCTTCATCATCTCCATCTGGATAGCCTTCTCCTTCTCAACAACCTCTGCGGGGCAGTCGTTCTCGTCGATTGAGAGGGGAGCCATAGCTGTAGCCTGCATAGCAACCTTGCGAGCTACCTCCTCATCAACTGGCTTGTTGAAACCGAGGATAGAGCCGAGCTTCTTGTTGAAGTGAACATAAGCCATGCAGTAAGGAGCCTCAATACGAGCGTAGTAAGCGATCTCAACCTTCTCGCCAGTCTGACCTGACTTCTCAGTTACCATCTCCTCTACAGTGTGACCCTCTGCGTTCTTAACACCCATAAGAGCATCGCGATCTGCAGCATCAGCTGCAACTGCAATCTCGAGCATAGCGTCTGCAGAAGCACCGAACTCTACGTTCTGTGCAACGAAGTCAGTCTCGCAAGCGAGGCAAAGGATATATGCCTTCTGGCCAACGATCTTAGTTACAACAACACCCTCAGTAGCAGTACGATCAGAACGCTTTGCTACAACGAGCTTACCCTTCTCACGGATGATGTCCTTAGCGCGCTCGAAATCGCCCTCAGCCTCCTGAAGAGCCTTCTTGCAATCCATCATACCAGCACCGGTCATCTTACGGAGCTGCATTACATCAGCTGCTTTGATTTCCATATCTCAAAAGTTTTTATTCGTTAATTGAAAATTAAAAAACCGTGGCGAGCGGGCCTATTGCCTACCCGCCTCGGTAAATTTTGCCTTACGGCATGAGAAGTCTCCTATAGGATTAAGACTCTGTTGCAGCAACAACCTCAGCAACTGTAGCCTCCTCAGCATCAACTGCAGCCTTTACAGCCTTCTTGATGCGGGGCTTTGCCTGCTTTGCGCCCTCCTGAGCCTCAGCCTCCTGAGCCTCCTTCTCCTTCTCGAGCTTGCGCTCCTCAGCACCCTCAGCGATAGCTGCACATACTACATCAAGGATAGTAGCGATTGACTTTGCAGCATCGTCATTTGCAGGAATTACGTAATCGATGTCTGTAGGATCACAACAAGTATCAACCATTGCAAATACGGGGATGCTCAAACGCTTAGCCTCCTTAACAGCGTTCTGCTCCTTCTGTACGTCGATAACGAACAATGCAGCAGGAAGACGGTTAAGGTCTGCGATAGAACCGAGGTTCTTCTCGAGCTTAGCGCGCTGACGAGAAATCTGGAGCTTCTCGCGCTTTGAGAAATTGTCGAAAGTGCCGTCGTTGGTCATCTTGTCGATGGTAGCCATCTTCTTAACGGCCTTACGTATAGTGGGGAAGTTTGTAAGCATACCGCCTGCCCAACGCTCTGTAACGTAAGGCATGCCTACTGCTGCTACCTTCTCTGCAACGATCTCCTTAGCCTGCTTCTTTGTTGCTACGAACAATACGCGGCGACCGCTCTTAACGATCTGCTTCAAAGCAGCTGCAGCCTCATCAAGCTTGATAGCTGTCTTGTGGAGGTCGATGATGTGGATGCCGTTCTTCTCCATGAAGATATAAGGAGCCATTTTGGGGTTCCACTTGCGCTTCAAGTGACCAAAGTGTACGCCGGCCTCCAACAATGTGTTAAAATCTGTACGTGTTGACATTTTCTTAATTTTTTTTCTGTTTTATTACTCTTTAATCAACCCACGAGTAACACTCCCAATGGAGTCGTTCTTGAGGGTTTAATCGCAATCGGGCAACCAGCGTGGCAGCACCTCTATAATGGAGCATCGCGCTCGCCATTACGCCACAAGTGAGTGGCCTATGAGAAGTGGTCCACGAGGTTTTGAAACCCTGATTGTGCTTATGTCGAAAGTAGATCGGTAAGGATTAACGCTTACTGAACTGGAACTTACGACGTGCGCCGGGCTGACCGGGCTTCTTACGCTCAACCTCACGTGAATCACGCATGAGGAAGCCGTTCTTCTTCAATACAGGACGCATCTCTGCATCGATCTGGCAGAGTGCACGAGCGATACCCATACGAGCCGCCTCAGCCTGACCCTTGATACCACCACCTACGAGGTTGATCATAACGTCGTAGTTCTCCAATGTGTTAGTAACCATCAAAGGCTGCTTAACCTCATACTGGAGAATGTGCAAGGGGAAGTATACCTCGAGCTCCTTGTGGTTGATTGTAATCTTACCTGTGCCGGGCTTCACGAATACGCGAGCGACAGCTGCCTTACGGCGACCTACGGTGTTTACAACTTCCATAATTCTTACTTAATCTCGTTTAACTTAATCTCCTTGGGGTTCTGTGCAGCGTGAGGATGCTCTGCGCCAGCATAAACCTTCAAATTCTTCATGATTGCCTCGCCCAATCGAGTCTTAGGCAACATACCGCGTACAGCGTGCTCGATTACGAACTCAGGCTTCTTGTCTGTAGTAAGGAAATCAGCAGGTGTAGCGAAGCGCTGACCACCGGGGAAACCAGTGTAGCGTGTGTAGACCTTATCGGTCATCTTTGCGCCTGTAAGCTTAACCTTCTCAGCGTTAATTACGATAACATAGTCACCGCAGTTAGTGTGAGGAGTGTAGCTAGGCTTGTTCTTGCCACGGAGGATCTTAGCAACCTGCGAAGCAAGGCGTCCCAAAATCTCGTTCGTAGCGTCAATCACGAACCACTCCTTCTGAGCGTCCTCTGCCTTGACCGAGATAGTCTTGTAACTCTTTGAATCCACTTTGTTAAAAGTTTAGTTAATACTATAAATTATTGTAATCCAACACCCGAAATCATTCTTTCGGGCCTGCAAAGATACTAATTTTTCAATAGATGCAAACTTCGCCACTCTCTTTTTTTTCAGAGAAAGTGTTATCATTCTCGTTTTCTGCGTGTTAACATATTTTTCGCACGAAAAATTTATTATATTTATTGCGCAATTTAGGAAATGTAGAGATAAAAATGACCTGAGGAACATAAGAGACTTTAGAGACATAAACGAAGCCTCTATCAACCCCTTGTCCAAGTCATCCCCACCCCCCTACTATCTCCTATATAATCTCAAACCGTTCCAACTTTCCTTATATAATATATAGGTAGTTCGCAAAAAATTTGTATCTTTGTAAAAGTAGAACCAAATGAGAGATATTATGAGTGTTGTTTCAGGTGTAAATAGCTACGTTATTGAGGGCCCCTCACACAAGAAATTATACAACAAGATTATTGAAGCGATGGGCATGTGTCAAAAGCTCGACAAGGAGTACGACCTCGGAGAGTATAATGGCAAGCGCTATGCAATAAAGAAGCTGGCAGCAAAAGAGAAAGAAAACAACCTACCCAACTTTCTGCTATTTGTATTCCAGAATAATGAGTGCATTGCTAGCTCATGCTTTGACCTTGAGTGTGTGAAGCACACAAAGGGAGCATTACACTTCACCGAGGAGTGGTGCGAGATTGAGGGCGGCTTCGAGACCTACGTTATCGACTCTGAACTATACATGGAGGAGGGTTTCTATTTCGAGTCGTACAACGACGAGGACATGGCGGGCTACACCAACGATGCCGAGGGTAAGTACTTCCATCGCAGCGTAGTCTACTATGGTATTAGACTTCCCGAGT
>JAFZGE010000110.1 GCA_017555545.1 Alistipes sp. | reverse complement strand
TATCTCAGAGTTCTATGCCGATGAGACCTACCCCCACATGGTAGCGCCAGGCATGCTATATATCTCTCAACCCACGGAGTATGGCACGGTATATACACTCGAGGAGCTCGATGCACTGAGCGACACCTGTCACAAGCACAATATACCTTTATATATAGATGGTGCGCGCA
Source organism: Alistipes sp. (assembly GCA_017555545.1). GTDB lineage: Bacteria > Bacteroidota > Bacteroidia > Bacteroidales > Rikenellaceae > Alistipes. The sequence continues at coordinate 12,249 of JAFZGE010000110.1, read as the reverse complement.
TGGGCTATGCTCTTGCTGCCGAGGGTGCGAACTTCACGCTTAAGGATATAGCGCGCCTTGCGGATGCGTTCTACATTGGAGGCACGAAGCTCGGAACGCTCTTTGGCGAGGCACTCGTTGAGACAAACCGCGCACTACTTAAAAACCTTTTCCCACTCGTAAAGCAACATGGCGCTTTGCTTGCTAAGGGCAGATTGTCGGGCGTGCAGTTCGAGGCGATGTTCACCAACGGTCTCTACTACACCATTGGTCACCACGCCGTGGAGCAGGCACTACGCATACGCGAGGCCTTCCGCGCGAAGGGCTACGAGGTAGTCATTGAGTCGCCCACAAACCAGCAGTTCTTCCGCCTGCCTAACGAGGTAATAGACCGCATGCGCGAGGAGGCATCGTTCGACTATTGGGGTCCACGCGGCGCAACACACTCCGTCGTGCGCTTCGTAACGAGCTGGAGCACAACAAAGGAGGATGTAGATAGACTTATTGAGTTGATATAAAAAAAGGAAGCGACCATCAAAAGTGGTCGCTTCATCATTATATGGGGTCTATTACTCTGCGAACAAGATGCGCTCGGGACCCTCGTAGTCGGGAAGTGGCTTGGGTGTGTAGTCCGCATAGCCGATAGAGATTACACAGAGGATGCGGTAGTTAGCAGGAATCTCTGGCAAGAGCTCCTTAACATAGTCCTCACTGCGTTGGCTCTCGGGGTCATCCTGCAATGTGCGATAGTCGCCCACGTGCACCCAGCACGATGCGAGACCCTCATCCACAAGTGCGAGCTGCAACACCGTAGCCATGATTGTGGCGTTAATCTGCCACATGGGTGATGCCTCCTCATCGCCCATAACGACAATCGCAGCACCTGCACCCTCCAAAAGGCTTGAGCCCCAGTCGCGTAGGCTACCGAGGGCGTGCACCTTATCGAGGTTAGTCACAGCCATAAGGCGTGTAGAGCGTGTATTCTTTGATGATGGAGCACGAAGAGCAGTCTCCATTGCTGAGCGAAGTTTCTCAACCTCAACGGGTTTGCCTGTGTAACGACGTGTCGAACGACGCGTTCTTACTACTTCCTTGAAATCCATAATTATCTAAAATTAAAATATTTACACATTATCTTTGCAAAAATAGTGATTTTTTTTGTATATTTGAAGTGGTTATACAAAAAAAGGTAGGTTCTATAAATTAGGTCGAGGCGATTTTGAAAACTATATTGAGGATATTTTTCAAATTCCATGAAGGCGCAATGCGGGCATTGTAACTGAATGAAGGTGAAAAATAGTCCAATATAGATTCAAAAGCGACCGAAATAGAACACCTGAACACGAAATAACCTTTTTACTAATTTGTAGAACATACCGCAAGACTATGAAAGAGAAGATTACCGTAGCGCTTATATACGATTTCGACGGCACACTCGCACCCGGCAACATGCAGGAGTATGACTTCATCCCCGCCGTGGGCAAGAGCAACATGGAGTTCTGGCACGAGGCAAACACCCTCGCCGAGGAGCAGGATGCCGACCAGGTGCTAACCTACATGGCTCGCATGCTTCAGGCTGCGCAGTCGAAGGGACTCTCTTTGCGCCGTGAGGCTTTCCGCGAATCGGGTCGCAACGTGAGGTTCTACCGCGGCGTGGAGGAGTGGTTCAAGCGCATCAACGAGTATGGCGAAGAGCGCGGCGTGCGCATTCTGCATTACGTCAACTCATCAGGTCTCAAGGAGATTATCGAGGGCACACCCATCGCCCACGAGTTTAAGAACATATACGCATGTTCGTTCCTATATAATGTCGACGGCATCGCCTACTGGCCTGCCGTGGCGGTAAACTACACCAACAAGACACAGTTCATCTTCAAGATCAATAAGGGCGTGGAGTCGGTATTCGATACCAAGGACGTAAACCGCTTTATGGAGGAGTCTAAGCGCCCCGTACCCTTCTCTCGCATGATCTACTTCGGCGATGGTACTACGGACATTCCATGTATGAAGCTCGTTAAGAACTTCGGTGGTCACTCCATCGCTGTCTACAACCCCGAGGAACAGGGTCAGCGAGTGGTGCTCAACGAGCTCATCCGCGACAACCGCGTAAACCATGTATGCCCCGCCGACTACTCCGAGAGTTCGGAGATGGACATCGTGGTTAAGACCATCATCGATAAGATTGTTATGGACCAGCGCCTTGCCGAGTTGGAGGTAGCCCGCGAGGAGAGGTAGAGAGTCATAGATTAAGAGACTCAAGGGACATAAGAGAGATAAGAGAAGTAGCCAACAACTGGTCTTAGAATCTTCCCTTATCTCCTTTATGTCTCTTTTTTCTTTTTCCTCGCTTAAGTTTTAATAAATATTAAACACTGCCACAAACTACTGATAATCAGATGTTTACAAATTAAACATTCACAAGTGCGTAACTCACTGATTATCAGCACTATGAAAAACTTGTAATTTTACAATTTGTAACTCACTCTATTTCAACAATATAAGATAGCCCTCGCGGAAAAATTTGAGCCCAAAAAATTTGGCAAAAGGCTCCTTGGAGGTGTATCTTTGCACTAGACAAAACCCTAATTTTAGTCTATTATGAAACACAAACGTAGCATAGCACTTCTACTCGTGGTTGCGACACTCATAGCGCTACCATCAAGGCTCAGTGCACAGACCTATGAGTTTAGGGATGGCAATGGAGTTTACCTTGTAGAGTATGTACCAATCGATGAACTCGATGATGACACAATGCCAGTCATCAAGACCAACTATGCGGGATTTAAAGAGGTGCGCCTCGGCCTCGGATACAACCCCGCCACACCACATGGCTATTCAAGCACGCTCGAGTGGAAAGATTATCCATTGACCCTCCCAGCAAATACGGAGCTAAACCGCACGCGATGGTTTACCACAAACTTCGATGCTGGCTACTGGTTAAAGCGTTGGTTATATATAGGTGGTGTAGCGACGTGGACAACGGGCTCGGAGCGCGTATCGAACTGCATCAACCACAAGCGTGTTGATGCCTACAACTACGACAATATCACCATCATGCCCATCATTCGCTTTGCGTGGGTTAATCGTGGCGCAGTGCAGCTATATTCGGGCATTGGCCTGGGTGCGACATACGAGTTTTACGACAGATCACTCACCACGAAGTCGCACTATCTCCACGCCTCATACGACGTGACATTCATCGGCATCACCGTGGGTCGCCAATGGTTTGGTTATTTTGATATTGGCGCGGGCTACCGCGGTGTCATAAGCGCAGGTATCGGTTATAGGTTTAATAATAAATAGTCAGCACACCTATGAAAAGTAAGAGATATACAAGGGCACTCGCCCTACTTATTGCCGCATTCGTATGCTTCGCAGCACACGAGGCGAAGGCACAAGAGCTATCAACAGATCAGATATACGAGCGCGCGACATATATTATCGTGCAGCAGGAGAGCGAGCGCCGAGAGTATGACACCATCCGTTGGCGTCATAACCTACGCCTGATGTTGGGTGCTCCAAGCTATGTGCAGGAGGCATTCCTCGACTCTGATTTTGGCTACGTCGACGTCGACGGCATATATACACACCCTACAGCGAGCGACAAGTTGGCGCAGTATCGCTACTACACAACGCCAACATACATGGTTCCACCCATCTCGTTCGAGTATAACCACTATGTAAATAAGTGGTTTACGGTTGGTGGCAAGGCGATATTCTCGGCACTGTACCGCGAGGTGCGACACATCCAGACCGATGAGAAGCTCTACTCGGATGGCAGCTACAGCGTAGGTCTCATTCTCAACCTCCGCTTCGAGTATATGCGCAGGGAGTATGTGCAGCTCTACTCGGCATTTGGTGCGGGTTTCGCAGCACGCTTCGAGTATGACCGCGGCATCCTTATACCAATGTATGACGCCACATACTTCGGCATTGTCGTGGGCAAGAACCTCTATGGATTTGCCGAGGTAGGCGCAGGCCTTAGCGGTAGTATCCGCGCAGGATTAGGTTTTAGATTTTAACACTTTGAGACTATGAAACGACTATTCAGATATGTAACTATAGCACTTGCGTTGCTCACCGCAACAGCATGTGAGTATGATACTGGCACAGAACCTCAGCCCGAGCGCCTCGCACGCGAGATTTGGAACATCGCACGCGACGATCTCTGGCGCGTAAACGACGCCTTGACATTCGCGGCATGTTACAACTACTACCTCAATATCGAGGATAGTGAGACGGCGCGCCAGTATGCCATCTCGAAGCTAAACAACCCCTCGGATATCACGGTTGAGGGCAACATACATAAGATTGTCTACAACACCTCATACGAGACCACTTACAGCATCATCTTCGACATGAACGGCGAGCGCTGGAATGTTAAGCGCACGGGTGGCAACGGCTACGAGCTCAACATCGAGCAGAAACGAAGCAACTACTATATTGTGGATATTGAGCACATCTACAGCAGCGAGTCCACGGGTTACGGCATCGTTGAGGGCACGCTGAACTACGATGAAAATGGCGAACCGGAGATTGGCTTCGTGGGCTCAATCGTTATGGTCGACAAGGATGAGAGTGCAGTGTCACCCCTGACCATCACAATCGATATTATCGAAGAAGTTTCGTTCTACAATGTCAACATCATCCGCACTGGCAGGATGCTTATTACAGCCGAGGATGCGCTCTACGGCACAAAGGATGAGATCTTGGTTACGGTGCTCCGCGATGTCAATGGTCAGGCGATTGTTGAATACGATGGCAAGCAATGGGGTTTCTATATCTAAAATTTTGACTATCTTTGCGTCATGAAACGCATTGTATTTGCTACGAATAATGCCCACAAGCTCTCCGAGGTGAAGGCTGTGTTGGGCGATGGATATGAGCTTGTTACACTCCGCGAGGTGGGCATCACGGAGGATATTCCCGAGACTGGCGAGACGCTCGATGAGAACGCCTCAATCAAGGCGCGCTACGTCTATGAGCGCACTGGTTTAGACTGTTTTGCCGATGACACAGGCCTCGAGGTTGTGGCGCTTAATGGCGCTCCTGGTGTGCGCTCAGCACGCTACGCCACCGATGGTCACGACTTCGCTGCCAACAACGCAAAGCTACTAAGCGAGTTGGAGGGTAAGGATGACCGCCGCGCACGCTTCCGCACCGTTATATCGTTGATACGCAACGGCGTAGAGGAACAGGTAGAGGGCATCGTTGAGGGCGAGATTGCCACCACAATGTCGGGTTGCGAGGGCTTCGGTTACGACCCCTTGTTTATCCCCAAGGGTCACAACATCACCTTTGCCGAGATGAGCACCGAAGAGAAGAACGCCATCTCGCACCGTGGTCGCGCCGTGGCAGCACTTGTCAAGATTTTATAGTTAAGTTTTCACCATAATTTGGATTATTGGGTCGGGAGCGCAGGCTCTCGGCCCAATCTTTTTGCATAAAAAGCCCTATTGCTACGCAATAATTGCTTTTAAGATGCGTTAAAACAAAGAAAAATTGTATCTTTGCGAGATAATTATGAGAAAACTAAGCTACATACTCAGCATTATATTTGCCGCTATCGCCTTCTCGTGCACAACAGGCGACAACGACGGCAATAAGGTATACGATGAAGATGTCATTGCAGCAGTCGATGGCGTCGAGCTACGCATTGCCGATGTAATGCGCGATATGCCCACGGGCATGAGTGGCGCCGACAGCGCTACGTTCATGCGTATGTATGTCGACAACTGGGTACTCAACCGCCTCAAGATGAAACGTGCAAAGGAGGTACTCTCATCATCGGATGACATCGAGCGCCTCGTGGAGGGCTATCGCCAGTCACTCATGATGCGCCAGCTCGACCAGTACTACATCGACCAGATGCTCGACATGGAGATCACCGACAAGCAGATCTCGGCATACTATCGTGCACACAGCGCCGCCTTCAAGCTCGACCACAACGTGGTGCAGGGCGTGGTGGTAAAGACCCCCAAGAGCTTCCGCAACATAACAACGCTCACAACAGCCATGCGCAACTCGGCAAAGGCGGAGGATTGGGCTGAGCTCGATGCCATGGCAGAGAAGCACTCACTCGGCGTTATTAACATGACCTCGCAGTGGGTATCCTACTCCGACTTTTTGAGCAACCTCCCAACGGAGCGCTCACGCTCATACAACGACCTTATCTCGAAGAGCACCGTGCAGCAGATGAGCTCGGATGACGCAATCTTCTACTTCATCATCACCGACCGCGCCCTCAAGGGTGAGATTGCACCTTTGGCATCTGTCGAGAGTGACATCCGCCGCCGCCTCTATGCCGAGCGCCGCGATCAGGTGGTCAAGGAGTATGAGGCAGAGCTCAAGCGCGAATCTGTGGAGGAGGGACGCATCATGGTGCGCGACGAGGCGCTGCTCAAGTCTATGAGCTACAAGCCCGAGGCCAGCGAGCCCGCAGCTACCGTACGCGATGCCGAGGAGAGCATCGAGGAGGAGGATGTGGTAATAACCGACACTGCATCAACAAAATAGCACAAACCGAAAGAAACGAAACGATATATGATACGTAAGATTATGATTTTTGCGGCACTCGCCGCAGGCTTTATTGCCACCGCCACAAGTGCCGCAGCACAGGAGCGCCGTCAGGTTATGCTCGACAAGGTTGTCGCCGTTGTGGGTGGCTCATCAATCCTCCACTCCGAGGTTGCAGAGTATGCCGAGGCTCTCGTGGCGCAGCGCCGACAGATGGGTTACACCTCTGATCGCGACCCCATGAACGAGGCTCTCGAGGCACTCCTTGAGCAGAAGCTGCTCTATAACCAGGCTCTTATCGACTCTGTTGAGATTAACACTGCTGACATCGCATCACGCATCGAGGGTTACCTTCAGATGCTTATTGAGGAGGCTGGCGGCATCGCTGAGCTCGAGGTCAAGGAGCATATGCCCATCTTCACCTACCGCGAGATGCTCCGCACACGTTACGAGGAGCAGTCATACGCCCAGGCTATGCGCATGGAGGTTGTTGGCAAGGTTAACGTAATCCCTGGCGAGGTTGAGCAGTACTACAAGCACCTCGATAAGGATAGCTTGCCCATCATCGGTGAGCAGTATGTCTACGCACAGATCACGAAGCTCCCCGCATCGCTCAAGGATGCACAGCGCCGCACAAAGGAGCGCTTGTTGGATATGCGTGAGCGTGTCATCAAGGGTGAGACCAAGTTTACAACCTTGGCACGTATGTACTCGCTCGACGGCTCAGCCATCTATGGTGGCGAGATGGAGCCAGGCCCATCATCGATGTACGTACGCCCCTTTGCTGAGGCATTGGAGAAACTCAAGCCAGGTCAGATTTCGGAGATTGTAGAGACCGAGTTCGGCTTCCACATTATTGAGCTTATCGACAAGAAGGGCGAGAACTACCACTGTCGCCACATCCTTCTTCGACCCACATTTACACGCGATGAGCTCATGCAGCCCGCACACGTACTAGATAGCATCGCGCACCTCATCCGCGTAGACTCGCTCTCGTTTGCCGATGCTGCACTCCGCTTCTCGGATGACGCATCATCACGCAACAACGGCGGTATCGTATCTAACCACGACGTCTTGGAGCGTCAGGGCGTATACGATGGTGCACGCCTCACCGCTACACGCTTCCTTAAGGAGGACTTCGGACAGATGGGTGGCAAGTCGTTGGAGGACTACAACGCCTTGATGCGCCTCAAGGTTGGCGAGATTTCTAGCTCGTTCCAGACTACCGACCTCAACGGCAACCAGCTCAGCAAGATTGTGAAGCTCGTGGAGGTGATTCCCGCACACGTGGCATCGCTCGAGGATGACTACATCCGCATCGAGGAGATGGCACTCACAGACAAGCAGGAGAAGGCATATCGCAAGTGGCTAATAAGCAAAATTGACGGCATGTATGTTTACATCGACCCAGCATATCGCAGCGATGAGTTCGAATATGATGGTTGGATTAAGTAGACCTCGCAGATAACATGAGATTAAAATATCTATTCCCTATACTCTTTGTCGTGTTCATTGTCGGTGTATTCTGTATTACCGCCAATGAACACAACTACGTTACATACAACGATATTGCGACCATACAGCACCACGCTGCACCCCAGCATAACACATCGGGTGAGCGACGCATGGTCGATATGATTGCCGACGACAGCTACCTCATCGAGAAGGGCGACTCGACAATCTTCATCCTCGTGGGTAACTTCGCCGCGCACCACAACGGCGCTGTAATCCTCGCAGATAGTGCTGTGCGCTACTCTAACCAGAGCTTCGAGTGCTTCGGCAACGTGCTTATCAACCAGAATAGCACCTACGCCTATGGTGACCGCGCGGCATACAACCGCATAAACAGCACCGCCACGCTCTACTCCGACCTTATCAAGGTTGTAGACGGCGAGGCTGTGATGTACACCTATAACTGCACCTTCGACACAGCAAACGAGGTGGGTCGCTTCAGTGGTGGCTGCTACGTCGATAAGGGCGAGAGCCACATGGAGTCGGATCGCGCCTACTACTACACCGAGACCCACGAGCTTATCGCCGTGGACAACGTGGAGATGCGCGATGAGACATACCTCATGAAGAGCGACTCTATCATCTTCAACACGCAGACCGAGGATGCGCGCTACTACACCAACACCAACATCTGGAACGACAAGGATGAGTATCTCTTTGCTAACGAGGGCTCATACACCAAGTCGCGCGATTTGCACCACCTCACACGCAACGCCTATATCCTCTCTCCCGAGCGCGAGATATGGAGCGACTCTATCGAGTACTACCGCACCGATGGTCACATCATCGGCCGTAGCAATATTCAGGTCGATGACACCACAAAGAAGATTATGGGCTTTGCCGACTATGGCGAGTGGTGGGATGAGCCAGGCAACGCACTCTTCACGCGTCGCCCCTCGATGATTAACTACGACCTCTCGCAGACCGACTCACTCTTCCTTGCAGCCGACACAATGTGGCTCTACACCATCGCTGTGCTTCCTCCCGTCGTTGAGGCAGATAGCACCAAGGTGGAGGACAGGGAGGTGAATAGAGAGGCAGCAACCGAAAGCCGTGAGCGTAAAGAGAGCGAGGCTACACCCGAGATGACTACCGAGGAGACAGAGGAGGCAGAGAACACTCCCGCAGAAAGCGACACTAAGGAGCGCAAACGCGGTGAGGATAGAGGCGCCAAGGGTGCTAAGGGCGAGGGTAACCGCGGTGAGCAGTTTGACCCCACACGCCACAGAGATAAGGCACGCGAGGGTGAGCAGCCCGCACGCGAGGGTGGCGAGCAATTTGACCCCACACGCCCCGATGAGCACGCTATGGAGGGTGGTCCTAAGCCTCCCAAAGAGCCCAGAGATTCGGAGTTCCCAGAGAAGTCGAAGGAGGCAGACAGCCTAGGCAAGAAGCCCGAGATTGACTCACTCGTAGCAGATACTACAGCGCTTACGGATACGCTCCAGCCGCTTACTGCCAAGCAGTTGCGTGCAAAGGCCAAGGCCGAGAAGCGCCATGTGCGCGACTCTATTCGTGCCATCGAGCAGGGCATACGCGACAGCCTCGACTCGATAAAGAGCCGTGAGCGCGACTCTATTCAGGCCATCCGCGACTCATTGCTCAGAATCAAGGTAGACTCAATCATCGCTAAGCGCATCGCCGAGAGCTCACGCCGCGCAGATGAGGAGAAGGCACGCATTGAGCGCATCAAGCAGCGCACCATAGAGCGCGAACACCGCAAGATTGACCGCGCAAAGACACGCGCAGCACGCCGCGGCAAGGAGTACACAGGCCCCGACTACACACGCGACACCGTAGCAGCAGATACAGCAGCGATGGATGCCGTACGCGACAGCATCAACACCGAGCGCCCAACTACAGCACGCGACACCATGGCTGCGGACACCACAGCGCGCGACTCTATGCGCGTGGACTCTACAGCGTTGGAGCCTCCATTCCCCGCAGACAGCAGCTACAAGATGATTAAGGCGTATCGCAACGTGCGCATGTATCGCAGCGACACACAGCTCGTGTGCGACTCGCTCGTGGCACTCAACACCGACTCTATCATCCGTCTATATCGCGATCCTATCCTCTGGAGCGAGAACAACCAGATTACGTCAGACTCGATGGCTATTCACACCGCGAATCAGAACATCAGCAAGGCGCACTTCATGGGCGACCCCATCATGGGTATCGAGATCGACACGATGTACTACAACCAGGTTAAGGGCAAGGAGATGATCGCACGCTTTGCCGATGGCAAGGTATATCGCAACGACGTGAACGGCAATGCGCAGACAATCTACTACTTACAGGATGATGAGAACTCGACAGATGTCACAGCACTCATGTACATCGAGAGCGCAGGCATCACCTTCTACCTCGTGGAGGGTGAGATGGACAAGATCACATACAAGCAGAATCCCGAGTATGTCATCTACCCCATGGCGATGATTCCCGAGACACAGAAGCGCATCCTCGACAACTTCGAGTGGCAGAGCAGCAAGCGCCCAACGCGCTTTGGCATCATCATGCGCGACGTACGTCCCACACGCCGCATGGAGATTGCCGAGAAGCAGCGCCCACGCTTCCGCATCACCGAGCGCATCGACTACGACCGCCGTCGCCTCACGGAGAACCGCATGTGGGAGGATCGCGTAGATGAGCTCACACCCGACATCATCGAGTGGCGCGACTCACGCACTTCAAACAAAAAGAGATAACACGAAGCACCGCTATGAAGCACAACCTTATATACGGCATCATACTCGCCATCGCCACCCTCACAGCAACGGAGCTCTCTGCACAGAGCAGCGAGGGTCGCGACCTACACCGCACACGCCTTATACCCTACCCCACGGCAAATGAGGCGGTGGAGCATAGTCTCGCCAAGCAGCGATATATGCAGCCCATCACCGAGTGGGCAACCGACAGCGAGGGTCTCCTCACGGGAGAGTTCACATACCCCTTCTCGTGGGTCGAGCGCCAGATTTTCGTGCGCGTAGAGGGCGTAGGTGTGCCCTATGAGGTGCTCGTAAATGGCAAGGTGGCGGGTAGCTCAACAAATGGCCACGCCGCAGCGGAGTATAACATCACAAAAATCTCGCGCGAGGATAAAAACAGCCTCGCAATCCGCCTTTTGGACTCTGGCAGCGTTGCGCCAATTGAGAACTTCGAGAAGGGCGACGCACACCCCGTGGCATATGTTCTTTCGCAGCCCCGCGTGCGCGTGCGTGATATATTCTATCGTGCAACAATCGGTAAGAGCGGCATCGTAAACGTCGACCTTGGCGCCATCATGCACAACCAGACGCTCGGCGCTAAGACATCGCGACTCTACTACGAGGTATACCTCAACGACACCATCCGCCTTGGCGCGGGTCACCGCGATGTGAGCCTCGGCATGCATGGCGTAGACACCATGCGTTTCGGTGTTCCCGTGCCCGACTCTGTGCTCTGGAGCAGCGAGAGCCCCACACGCCTATCACTACGCCTTAAGAACCGCATCGCAGGCCGCGACGTGGAGTTTTACAATGTGCCCCTCGCACTACGCGAGCTGAGCTACGAGAACGGCACATTCTACATCAACGGCAGGGCTACGACAATGGACTGGGCTGAGGTATCGCCCAACGCTACTGCCGACATCGTAAAGAGCCTCTACGAGCGTGGCCACCGCGCAATACGTTTCACCGCGGGATATGTTGCGGATGAGACACTCACTGCGTGCGATGACCTCGGCATCTACGTCGCCGTTACTGCACCTATCAACTCATCAAAGATGGGTACATCGCGTAAGCGCGGTGGCAACCCCTCGAACAACCCTCGCTGGCGCGCGGAGTATGTTGAGCGCGTGGAACAGATGATATATACCACGCAGCGCCACCCCTCAGTTGTAGCATATTACTTGGCTGATGATAGCGCAAATGGCATCTGTTTGTACGAAGCATACCTCGCAGCAAAGAGAATTTCGGGCGACAGACCCGTATTTTATGAGGACGGCAACGGCGAATGGAATAGCGACAAATAGCAAAAACTTGCAAAATAGCAATTTTAGGCCACTTCTGACGCTAAAAATTACAATCGTTATTTCATTGTTAATCAACGCATTTAGTAAAACAGCATAAAAAAGTTGCTAAAAAAATTTGCAGAATAAAAAAAATACACTACCTTTGCACTCGCAATCGTAAAGATAGCAAATGCCTCTTTAGCTCAGTTGGTAGAGCACGACACTCTTAATGTTGGGGTCCAGGGTTCGAG
>JAFZGE010000109.1 GCA_017555545.1 Alistipes sp. | reverse complement strand
TGTGATGAACCACTTGCAAATGTACGTACGCGCTCCTCCTTGTTCATGGGGAACTCAACGCCCATAAGCGATGCGTAGTCGAAGTTGTTAACGTCGAGTGTACCCTTCTTCGAGAGCAAGAACTTGCCCACATCGCAAGAGAAGTACATAGCGGTGTTATCCTTGATAGACTCGATAGCGAGTGCCTTAACCTCATCGATAGGGAGGTTCAAGTATACCCAGTTGTCACCATCATAAACGTGGCGGTCGTACTCAATCTCATAAACCTTGTAGTACTCGCGTGTGGGGTCATTCATAACCATCACGAAGTCCTGCTCAAGGTCGAGGTCACCAAAGTACTCAGCATAGAATGACTGGGGAGTGTAGGTCTTAGTATCTACAACGTTACCATCCTTATCGCGACGTGTCCACTCGAACTCTGTGGGAGGCACGCCATATGCACGGACAAGCATAGAGTAGATCTCTGTGAGCATCTCAGTCTTGAGTGCTACAGTAGAGCGGCGATCCTTCTGGTTACGGAGCTTAAGGCCGAACTCACGAAGCTTGAGCGAGAGGAGGTTACCCACCTGACCAGTGTTGTTAGACTGGTAGTTCTCGGGCATAATCTCTGAAGGCACAACGCCATACTTCATAACGAGGTTAGATACACCAGTAAACTGACCACCATCGTTCAATGGGTTCTTGAACAACCACTCCACCTGGCGATCCTCCATTGGAAGGTGTTTGGTGTCGATTACAGCCTGGAGGAACAAGTTACACTTCTCCAACTGGTCATAGAAGAAGATGTAGTTCTGTGAGAACTCCATCTCAGCGAGGTTCTGCTCATTAATCATCTTTGCACGCAACACGTTGAGACCTGTGAAGATCCAGCAACGACCCGACTGGTACTGGTTTGTGATGCCCTTAGTCTTTACGCGGTGTGAGAAGTTAGTGTCAATCATCGCGAGGTTGTCGGCATTTGTCGCAAGCTCCGATACAGAGTTGAACGCCATGGCGTTGCGTGCAGCACGCTCAGCAGCGCTATTGGTCTGACCCGTGCGAATCTGCTGCATCATCTCTGGGGTGATACCTCCCTTGTCCTGCTGGGCAGTAGCTGTGCCAATGGCCATAATAGCCACGGCAAGTGTAATCAATCGTTTCATGGTTATCTGTTTTATTGTTAAAATATGCGTTCCAAATAATAACACTTTGAAGCAAAGTTTATTGCCACAAATATACTTAATTTTTTGGTAATAACGCCACATAAGCCAACACATATCACGCATTTTTTGTATATTTGCACGAATATTGCTCGAAGCCTCCCCATGGCGCGCGTGAGCAAGTAAAAAACACCCATTACCAACATCGTAAAACATTATCAAAGATGAGATACCTCAGACTTATGGCACTTGGCATCATGCTCCTGCTTGGCGCATGCAATGCACAGCGCAACGTGCTATATCTTCAGGACATTGAGAGTGGCACAGAGATCACCCTCCCCGAGAACTATATCATACGTCTCAAGCCCCTCGACCAGATTACGGTTGTAGTCAACAGCCGCAACCCTGAGTTGGCAAAGCCCTTTAACTCTTCAACAAGTTTCAACGCCATTACGGGCACGAACGTTACAAGTGTCGCAGGCGAGAGTAGCCTTCAGGTGCTTACGATTGATGAGCGCGGCTATGTCACCATGCCCATCCTTGGCGAGATTGAGTGCGCGGGCATGACACGCCAAGAGCTTGCAGCAGAGATTGAGAGCCGCATTATCGAGGGTGGCTATCTTGCCGACCCACAGGTGAATGTTCGCTTTGCGGAGCTTACGATATCAATTCTTGGCGAGGTAAACAAGCCTGGCCGCTACGACATCAAGAATGATCAAATCTCAATCCTCGAGGCACTCGCCTTGGCGGGCGACATGACCATCTATGGTAACCGTAACGATGTAGCTGTAGTACGCGAGAGGGATGGCAAAAGCATCGTAACAAAGCTCGACCTGCGCTCAAGCGACATCTTCGCATCGCCCTGCTACTACCTCGAGCAGAACGATCTAGTGATTGTGAGCCCCAACAAGTATAAGGCGGCAACATCGGAGATAAATCAGAATCGCTCGTTCTGGATCTCTATAGCATCGACAACAATCTCACTTGCGACACTCATCATCACAATCATAGCCTCAAAGTAATACTCCATAAAAACCCGAAATATGTCATACGAGAGAGAGGAGAGCCGTGACTTGAACTCCGCGAAGGTGCGCAAGTTCACCACACAGGACTTCATACGACTTATACTACCTAACTGGTACTGGTATCTTGCATCGCTCATAATCTTTGTGAGTGGCGCTATTACATACCTTAAGGTGACACCACCTAAGTATATGCGCACGGCGACGGTGCTCGTTAAGGACTCGCGCAAGGGCTCTGGCTCCGAAGTTACCGCCTTTAGTGACATCATGGGTGGCATAGGTCGCCGCTCGGTGGATAACGAGATTCATATCTTCGAGTCGCGCCGCCTTATGGAGAGCGTTGTCAAGCGCTTCGACCTCACTACGCAGTATAGTGTTGAGGAGCAGTTGCGCACAACGGATATGTATGGTCGCAGCCCAATGATTGTGAAGTTCACGGATGAGAACAACGATGCTGTGGGCGAGTTTAAGTATCGCGTAGATAGCGAGGGCAACATTCGCCTTAGCGCCTTCAACGATGATGCTACGTTTGTGGCTGTAGTAGCCCCAGGCGACACCATAGCGACACCCCTAGGCAATATCTCATTCATCGCTACGCCATACGCCAATGACCATAGAGAGGTTACCGTAACGAAGCGTGCGTTGAACAACGTGGTGGAGGCGTATCGCAACAAGCTTAAGTGCGAGATTGCCGACAAGCAGGCATCGGTGATTAACATTACTATGACCGATGTCGTACCCCGCCGTGCCGAGGATGTTATAAACGGCATTATCGATGCCTACAATCTCGATGCTATCGGCGACAAGCAGGAGATATCACGCCTTACGGAGCAGTTCATCAACGACCGACTCATATCGTTGGGCGAGGAGCTAAACCTTGCAGATGAGGAGGTGGCAGACTACAAAAAGGATAACCACCTGTATAGCCCCGCAAACGAGGCTGCGATGAGTGCCGAGGAGGTACAGCACCTCAAGAGTAGCGCACTCTCGCTCGAGGCAAACCTCGAGATGGCTAAGTATATCTACGCCTATGTTACGGAGGAGAAGAATGACCTGCGCCTCATCCCCGCATCTACAGCCTTGGCAAGTGGCGTATCGCAGGGTCTTACAGCACAGATCGAGGCATATAACAACGACCTTTTGGAGTATCAGCGTCTTGCGGGCGAGGAGCACTCCAACAACCCCATGCTCGTAGACCTCAAGGCGCAGCTTATCGCCATGCGCGCTACGATTATATCATCACTCGACTCGCACATCGCTACGCTCAAACTTCAAATCGAGCAGATCAACCGCGAGCAGATGAGGGCTGATAGCCGCATGGAGGGTTCACCACACAAGGAGCGCGAGTTGCAGTCTATAGTACGCCAGCAGAAGGTTAAGGAGGAACTCTACATCTATCTCCTCACTAAGCTCGAGGAGAATGCCCTCACGGGAGCTACGGCGGAGAGCAACGCCCGCGTTATCGACACAGCATACGGTAGCGACAAGCCCGTAAGCCCACGCAGCATGTACGTATTGTTCTTTGCGGTTGTAGCAGCGCTACTACTCCCCTTTGCCCTCTTCTACCTCATCGAGATGCTCAACTATAAGGTGCGCTCACGCCGCGACATCGAGGAGGTCGTTACAGCACCATTCCTCGGCGATATACCCCAGCACAATGGCAGACATGAGCGAGGCATAGTAGTTAGGGAGGAGAGCCGTGACGCTGTGAGTGAGGCATTCCGCATGCTTCGTGCAAACCTCAGTTTCATGTCTATATCGAATAGCGTGAATGTCATCATGGTGACATCATCTATACCCCATAGCGGCAAGACATTTATCTCGGCAAACCTCGCAGCTGCACTCGCAGCGACAGATAAGAGCGTGGTGCTCGTAGACCTCGATCTACGCCGTCGCACACTCTCGAAGCAGATGGGGCACCGCAACGACCGCCGTGGCGTTACAAGTTATCTCACCAACAAGATTACATCGCTCAACGACGTAATCATAAAGGATGAGATTGAGGGCATAGATTGCATCTTCGCAGGCCCTCAGCCACCCAACCCCACCGAGATACTTATGTCGGAGCGCATGAAGGAGTTTATAGGCGAGCTTCGCGCGCGATATGACTATGTTATTATTGATAGCGTGCCAGCACTCGCTGTTGCCGATGCCGTGGTTATCGACCCTCTTGTAGACCTCACGCTCTACGTCATTCGCCATGGTAACCTTGACCGCAACCAGCTTGCCGACATCGAGCGCTTGCATACGGAGAAGCGCATGCACAATATGGGCATCGTGTTTAATGGCGTGAAGCACTCAAAGCATGGCTACGGCTATGGGTATGGCTACTATAGCGATGAGGAGCTCTCACCCATGCAGGAGCGCCTTAGAAAGTTCTGGTCACTCTTTAAGAAGAACTAGCGATGGCTAAGGAGAGTAGATATATCATCGCCGTGGACTTTGACGGCACCTGCGTGGAACACAACTACCCCGCTGTCGGCATGGATGTAGAGGGCGCTGTGGATGTACTCAAGGGGCTGAACAAGCGCGGACACCGCATCATACTTAATACTATGCGCTCGGGAGAGAAGCTTGAGGCGGCAGAGAGGTGGTTCCGCGACCGCAAGATAGAGCTTTGGGCAGTAAACCGCAACCCCGAGCAGGAGGAGTGGACATCATCACCCAAGGTATATGCAGATTTCTATATTGATGATTCTGCCGTAGGCTGCCCCATTATGTTTATTGAGGGCGTCCGCAGACCCGTTGTCAAGTGGTCAAAGATCAGAACACTATTAGAGAATGACGGGGTGCTGTAGAAGAGTTTTTAGATTATAGAGAATTTAGGGAGTTTAAGGAGTTTAGGGTGAGCGTGTTGTGTAACACAACCCTAAACTCCTTAAATTCACTAAACACCCTAATCACAACTACGATTAGCACCGAGACCTGAATTTACTGCTAGAAGGCTACAGATACAACGCTCGACAAAAAAAATGCGGATGGGCGGTACTTAAACGTACTGCCCATTCGCATTTTCTTTTGCTAGCGACAGCAGATGCTGCCTTATCGTGCGAAATTATGAGGCGAGAGCACAATATTGACGATACTTTCGCATAACCTCGTTGACGTAACCCTCTGTCTGACGGCTACCAGTAAATCGACCACTCTTTACGATGTCTAGCTCGTAATATTCGGGGTCTGACTTTAGGTCAAGATAGTAGCGGATGGCATCCCATGAATTGGGGTTTGCACCCTCGCTACGCGCAAGACGTCGAGCATCCATGACGTGGCCTATGCCTGCATTGTAGCTTGCAAGGATGATGCTTAGGCGATCCTCAATAGGGGTAGAGGCGGGCATACGGAGCATTGTGTCAAGCTCCGAAAGCAACATACCTGCTAGACGCACATTGGTCTCTGTGTCGTTGATACTCTCAACTGGAACATTAAAGTGTCGTGCCACAACGGGGCGAATCTGCATGATGCCCATAGCGCCCTGGCTCGACTTGAGATCCTCGATGAAGCGTGACTCGCTATATGCAATAGCGCTCATAAAACGCCAATCGAGACCCTCCTCTGCACCGACCTCACGCATAATGGGGTCGAAGCGAGAGATTATACATGGCTCCTCAACCGTCTCGGCGAGAGCCTCCGAAGTGTTCTCAGCCTCTACAGCGTCGATATCGCAATATACGATATTGGGTGCTGTGTGTGGCTGACCCACTGTTGATTCATAGGCCACAAGTGTGGTGGCCGCAAGAACCACAAACGAAAACTTTTTTAGCATTGTTTATTAGTTTGTGGGCTGCTTATACGGGTGTAAAACGCGCCTTTAGTCGTAGAACGACCAAGAGATACCCAACTTGAACATTCGTGGATTGAGCGGATAGTCAGCTACCTGGAAGTACTCACCATTACCGAACAAATTCTGGTTCAAGTGCTGTAATTTCAGCAGGATACGCATGCGCTTCCACTTCGCCGATACAAAGGCGTCGATATAGGGATAGTTACCTATCTTTACCGAACGCTGATTGTAGAAGGCCGAAAGTGCAGGGTTGTAGCTCGGAGCATAGTAGGCCGTGTTGAAGCGACCATCCAAGCCAATCTGCACACGCAACACATCGCGCTTAACCCAGAACTCGTAGTAGTACGAGAGGTAGGCGCTGAATGTGGGTACGGGGAGCACATGTTCATCGGACGTGATTTGCACCAATGCCCTGTGATCGAGATGGAATCCCGCGAAGCGGAAATCCTTGCGAGCGTACAAACTCGTGAGACTAACAGTGCCAGAGCTCTGCGCTACGCGGCTATCGTTGCCGTAGTAGATCATGTTTGTCATGACACCCTGCCATGCCCCAATCTCAAGTGCGATATCGGGAACAGAGAAGTTAACCTCGAAACGAGTTTCAGACTCCTTATCGAAGGAGTTAAACCAAACATAGTGGTTTGAGAATAGATTCTCATGCCAGTAGCCTGGCGAACGGAGCTCATAACGGAAGCGTCCGCTGAGAATCAGGGGATGTTCACGAATGAAGGCTCTCAAGGTGATTTCACCACCTGCTGAGAGGTCTCCACCACGATAGCCCGAGGGGTGATACTTGGCATCTGCCCTCCACTCGGCATATCGCTTTATCATACCGCTCGCCGCACCATATATATACCACGACGTGCGTTTATCACGGGTCATATCGCCGCGCACATAGTCCTGAAGGCGGAGATATGAGTATGTATGGATGTCGAAGCCGACACCACCATCAATAGTCGAAATTGCTCCATAACGATCCCAGGGCTGCACCTGCACGAAGAGCTTGTTTGAAATCAGACGCTCCGAGATAGAGTCGCGCGTTTTCTCGGGGCTGATAAACCAATCTTCGTAGTAGCTACCCTCGGTTCTTATCCACTCACCAGTCTCTTTGTTGTAGTCACCGCGCTCGTTGCTGTAGGTAGCCTTCTTGTCGGTGTAGACCTTAGACCATGTGTTGTACTCAAACTGGTGACCAATATATATTGCCGAGAGGTCAGCGATAGAGAAGTCGTACTCCGTTACACGCTCCAAGGGTATTGCCACAGCCTGCTCGACGAAGATAGAGTTGTTGCGGTAGTGGTTATGCGCTTCGGATGATGCAAGTCGCATAGGGACACCCGAAGGCATCTCAAAGACCGTATCGGCGATAGCCCACTTACCCACGACGCCACCATTTTCGCGTGTGTCTACCATGTTATTCATGTAGGCAGCATGGATTGAGTAGCGCTTACCCGTATGCGCCACACCCAAAGAGAGGGCATGGTTCTTGGTGCGCTGCCAATCGTAGCGACCCATGGTGCTGCGTGCCTTGTAGCTTACGTTTGCCGATGTCGAGGGGTTGATATTCTGCGAGTGTACAAGCTCGAAGTGCTCCTCACGGTAGCGCTTCTGTCCCGACT
>JAFZGE010000108.1 GCA_017555545.1 Alistipes sp. | reverse complement strand
GCCAAAGGCCTCGCCCGTGGAGCCCACAACTTGTGGCTCAGGCATCTCGATAAGGGGCTCGAGGCGGTTCTCGTTCTTAAAGGTAATGCGGATGTCGTAGCCCGCGTAGTACATGCTCTCGACAACGATGGTATTGGGTGTTGTCTCATCGAGGTGTGTCTTAACGAGCAACGACTCGACGTTCATATACTGCATTGTCCATGTCGATGTGAGCACGGCATAGCCCGTAAAGGCGTTGATGTCCAAGGGACAGCACTTGTGGAGGTAGACCTCAGTCTCTGTGCCATACTCCTCCCACACATCCTCCTCGTTTAGCACGAGGTTGAGTGTGATGCCGATATTGTCCGAGACGCTGATAGCCTCGGGGTAGCCCTTGATGCGCAGCATCGCTGTAAGCTCACCCGCGGGGATGGTCACGGTTGTCGACTCGATGGTGTAGTGCATGCCATATATCGCGCTGCTGCGTGCAGCGATAATCTCAACGCCCACATTGCGGTCGTGGTCTGCGGTGCGTGTCGCCGTGATGGGTATCTCGAACCACTCCTCGCTGTCGATGATGCCGAGGTCGTGGCGCTCTGCCGAGAACATAATGTAGTTCTTGCCGTCGTATGTGGGGCGCTCCGCCTCGCAACCCACCAATGCGGTGAGTAGGAGTGTGCCGAGTGCTACAAACAGAGTCTTAATGGTTGTATATCTCTTCATAATCCGTGTGTTCGATTATTTGTTGCTGTCATTGGGAAGTATCATAGAGCCTGGAGACTCCAACTCGTGCTGGGGTATTGGCCACACGAAGAGTGCGTCGTCTGCCTCGATTTTGAGTGAGCTGCCGTTCTCCAGCGACTCGGTCTGTGGCGCGCGCTCGAAGCCCTTATGCCAGCGCTTGAGGTCCATAAGGCGGAAGCCCTCCATGTAGAGCTCCTTGATGCGCTCCTCCTCGATGATTGTCATGGCGTTTGCCGCAGTCATAGCCACGCTATTGCCATACGAGGTGTAGCGTGCTGCACGAAGTGCCGCGATGTCCTCGCCTGCCAAGGTGTAGTTGCCGCGACCCTCGGCATATGCCTCCGCGCGAATGAGATACTGCTCTGCAAGGCGCAGGGGCTTAGGCATCGAGGTGTGGAGGATATATTGGTTGTAGAAGTTCATATTGCCGAAGTACTTAACCAAGAGTGGCCAGGTGAGACCGTGGCTGTAGCCCGTGGTGTAGGAGTAGAAGTAGTTGCCGTAGCGTAGGTCGCTATCGTCGTAGAGACCCAACACCCATGCCGAGGGCACATAGTCGGGCTTCATCGAAGAGTAGTCGTAGTTGAAGAATACGCGACCGAGAGCGCCACCATACGATGTGGGTGTGAAACCTACCTTCCAGATGATCTCTGTAGCGTCGTCATACTGCCACATATAGGTGAAGTAGCTCATGCCCGAGCTAATCTCGGTGTTGGCCGAAGAGAGAAGGTAGAAGCCGCTGTCGATAACGCGCGACGAGTAGTCGATAGCCGCCTCGTAGTCCTTCATATAGAGCGCCACGCGGGCACGAAGGGCGTATGCCGTGTACTCGTTGAAGTATGTAGCGTTGTAGATGTTGCCACCCACGTTGTTCTCATCGATATCCATCAACTCTGCCGCCAACTCCAAGTCCTTAATCACGCGCTCGTAAGACTTGGCGAGTGTCGAGCGAATCATTGGCTCCTCGGTGTTGTACTTGGTTACGATAACTACGCCGAGTTCGTTCTCGGCCTGCTCTTGGCTCTCGTAGCTCTTGCAATAGAGCTTGATAAGCTCGGAGTATGCCATGGCGCGGGCGAAGTATGCCTCGCCACATATCTGCTCATACTGGCTCCACTCTTCATCTGTTGCGAGGGTCTCCTCAACGCGGGGTGCGTACTCCAACAAGAAGTTTGCACATGCAATGACGTTATATAGCGATGCGTAGACCGCCGTAATCTCCGAGTTTGTTGAGAGAATGTCCCAGCGCCAGATGTTACCATAGGTGTTGGTGTAGCCATTCACGGCGTGTACCATGTCGCACTGGATGTCGGGCAACAGCGTGAGGTAGCCGCTATACAATGCGCTCGACTTGAATGCCGAGTACATGCCTATCGCCGCCTGGTCGAGTTCCTCGAGGTTGGTGATGGCCTTATCCTGAGGGATGGCATCGTTGGGATACTTCTCGAGGCACGATGTACTAATAGTGGTTAGTGCTATGCAAGCCGTAAGTATAGTGAAAAATCTTCTCATTGTGCTGCGTGTTAGAAGGTTAGGTCGATACCCATGGAGTATTGTCGCGACATGGGATACTGCGCCTTATAGGCGTTGCTCGATGACTCGGGGTCGATGCCCGTGAAGGGTGTGAACGTGAGTAGGTTCTGCGCCTGGATGTAGATGCGTGCCGAGGTAAAGAACTTGCTCTTGCGGAGTAGGTTGCTGGGGAGACTGTAACTGAGCATCACATTCTTAAGGCGTAGGAACGAGGCATCCTCCAGGAAGCGTGAGTCGATCTGTGGCGTCACGCCATAGCGGGGAATGTCTGTTACGTCGCCTGGCTGCTTCCAGCGGTCGTAGAGCAGGCGGCGTGACTGGTTGTATGCCGAGTAGAGGCCGTTGCTCTCCTCGAAGAAGCGGTCGTTGTTAATCATCCAGCGGTCTGCCACCCACGCAAACTGCGCCGAGAACTCAAGTCCCATCCACGAGAGCGTTGTGCCGAAGCCGCCCTGCCATGGTGCAATGTAGTTCTTGCCAATCATCACCTTGTCGCTCTCATTGAACTCGGTTGTAACCTCACCATCCTTGGTGTACCACAAAGCATCACCATTTGCGGGGTTAACGCCAGCGTAGCGGTTGATGTAGAACTCGCCCACGGAGTGTCCCACAACGAGCTTTGTGCCCGTAGTAGAGAGCTCATACTCATCGAGGCCGTTGTATAGCTCCGTAATCTTATTCTTGTTGTACGACACGTTTGCCGAGATATTCCATGTGATGGGGCGGCGTACGACGTCGACGCTGAGCTGAAGCTCCGCACCGCGATTTACCATCTCGCCGATATTATCCCAGCGGAAGCCCTCGCCCTTGTCGGCATACGATACGGGTACGGACATCAACATATCCGACGTGCGCTTGTTGTAGAACTCGAAGTCTGCGTTTATGCGGTTGTTGATAAAACCGAGGTGTAGGGCAACGTTTGTTGTCCACAATTTCTCCCAGCCGAGGTCCTCGTTGCCGCTCTGCATGGGGTAGATGCCCATGTTGTCGTTATAGTTCGCGCCACCGCCAACGAGTGCTAAGTGATCATAGTTGGGGATGGATGAGTTACCTGATGTACCTGTGCTGAATGCCAAACGTGCAGTATTTAGCCAGTTTACATCGTGAAGGAACTTCTCGCGCTTAGCATCCCACATAAGTCCCACAGACCAGAATGCTGCCCAGCGGCCGCTGCGACCAAAGCGCGATGAGGCATCGGTACGCACCGAGAAGTCGGCATAGTAGCGTCTGTTGTAGTTATACTCGCCGCGTGCGAAGAACGAGAGGTAGCCGTAAGAGTCGGTTACATCGCCCCACGACACCACCTTCGAGCCCGACGACATCGTTGTGAGGTAGTCGTTATTTTGACCCTGCGTGATAGCCTGGAAGCCCTCATAATTGTAGTCCACGCCCTCGTGACCGAGCAGGAAGTTGAGGTTGTGAAGGCTGTTGAGGGTGGTCTGGTAGTTGATTGTGTTTGTTACGGTGAGGGTTAGGGTGTTGTACGCCGCACGTCCCGCCACGCCAATGCCATTGTTGGGCGCGTAGCTGGGCATAGACTGCATAAAGGATGTCGAGTTGGTGAAGTCAGCACCAAACTGCGAGCGTATAGCAAGACCCTCGATGGGTGTAACCTCCGCGAAAACGGTCGTTAGCGCCTTGTACTTTTTGTTAACCTGTGGATTGTTCTCCATCCACTCCAAGGGGTTCTGTCCTGTGCCATTCCATGAGCCATCGCTCTCGGATGCTATTGTGCCATCCTCGCGGTAGGGGTTCCAGTAGGGTAGCATGAAGCGGCTTGCTGAGATGGGTGAGTAGAGGGCATATTCGCCATCCTCAGCCTGCTCCACCTGCTCAAATACAACCATGGTGTTTGTGCCGAGACGCAACCAGCGCGATGCCTTAACGTCGGCATTTGCGCGGATGTTGTAGCGACGGAATGTAGAGCCCTGCGCGATACCATCCTGATCGTAGAACGACCCCGAAACATAGTAGCTCATATTGTTCGTAGCGCGGCTCACCGAGATATCGTAGTTCTGTAGCAAGGCGTGGTCATTAAAGACGGCATCGAGCCAGTTGATATCGGTCTTCGAGAGTATGTCGTAGTTCTGACCCGCGTCGAGGCCAATCTCCTTCTCAAACTGAATGCGCTCGGCGGTGTTCATCAAGTTCCAGTTGCCGTGGGCAAGCTGCGAGATGCCAACCTGAGTTCGGAAGGTAACCTTGGCGTCGTCAGATGTAGTGCCGCGCTTTGTGGTGATGATAACCACACCATTTGCGGCGCGCGCACCGTAGATCGATGTAGAGGATGCATCCTTCAAAACTGATACCGACTCGATGTCCGAGGGCGATATGGCGTTGAAGTCGCTGCTCGAAATGGGTACGCCATCTAGGATGAAGAGGGGTGCTGTTCCCGAGTTGATGGAGTTCGTGCCACGAATCTGGAATGTAGCAGCCTTTGATGGCTCGCCAGAGTTTGATAGCACCATAAGTCCTGGACTCTGACCCTGCAATGCCTGGTCGAAGCCCGCCGCAGGTACGCTCTCAAGCTTCTCGCTCTTCACGGTAGATACCGAGCCTGCTATTGTGCCCTTCTTGCGTGTGCCGTATGCCACAACGACAACCTCATCAACACCAGTAGACTCGACCTCGAGCTCTACGTTGTACGTTACCTCAGCAGTACCGCTAGGGACTCGCCACTCGCGAGTGAAGTAGCCGAGGTACATAAAGCGGATTGTGTCGCCAGCATCGACGGTGATAGAGTAGTTGCCCTCGATGTCGGTGGTTGTACCCTTGCCGTCGCCCCACGTTACGGTTGCGCCGATAACGGGTATTCCTTCATATTTGTCGGTTACTGTGCCACTAACCTTGACCCTCTCTTGTGCCGAGGCGTCGAGTGCTATAAGGAGCATTGTGACAAGTGATAGAAGTTTTATAAAGCGTCCCATTCTGGAATAATTTATCTCTGTAAGGTTTTATTGCTTAGTGCAAATATATGCAAAATATCTCCAGAAAACAATAATATATAATATTATTTTCAACACTTTATGCATTTTGGACACATGTTCGTAGTGGAATATGGTCTTTTGGTGGTGGATGGTGGTTGAGGCGAAATGTCGAAAAAAGGTCAATTTTAGACCCGAAAAGCAAATTAGTTTAGTCAAAAAAAGTTATAATTTAGGTATTTATACTACCTTTTGCGGAGGTTAAAATAGATACCTTTGCCACGTCAAAAGTCCAAAAGAGTATGGGTAAATATTACGATATGCTTGCTGAGGATATACGCCTCGAGGAGGGTCTTAAAGCCTGCATGAATTGTGGTGTTTGCACAGCGGTGTGTCCCGCTGCGGAGTTTTATAACTATGATCCGCGACAGATTGTCGTTATCGTGCAAACGCGTGATGATGAGGAGATTGAGCGACTGCTCAAGAGCGATACCATATGGTATTGTGGCGAGTGTATGTCGTGCCGCCCACGCTGTCCTAGGGGTAATACGCCTGGCTATGTAATTCAGGCGCTGCGCACACTATCGCAGAGGCTCGGTTTCTTCACCGAGAGCGAAAAGGGTCGTCAGCAGCTGGCTCTAAAGCGCCTGATAGGCGATAATATCCTCGCTACGGGCTACTGCCTCACGCCACGCAACATTCTGCCTGAGTTGCACCCCGAGCAAGGCCCCGTGTGGGAGTGGATACACTCGAACGATAACGACATATATGGTCGCTTCTCCGATTGCTATCGCACGGAGGGCTCAGGTGCGCTACGCATGATTGATAAAGAGTCTATGGAGGAGCTGCACCGTATCTTCGAGGTCTCGGGAGGCAAGGCCTTCTACGACACCATCGAGGCTCACTCCGAGCGTAAGGCACGCGAGATGGGTTACAATGGTGCGACCCACGAATATATGATGGATACCTATACGTTAAACTCTGAAAACCACTATTAAAGGCATGGCACACAGAGCATCATGGCAGGAGTATCAGAAGGATATTGCCCCCGACAAATACTACTATGCGCGCAGCTGCATACGCCAGAACTTCTTTCCTGGCAGCGAGTGGGCATTCCTCGATATACTCTCCAACAAACTTGGCAAGGATATCTATGATGACCCCTTGCACACCTCTTGCACAGGCATCGGCTACCACTCCGATGTTGTGCCCTTGGAGACCATAATGACCGTCGTGGCGCGCCAGTTTGCCCTGATGGCAGAGGCGGGCTACGAGAATTTTGTCTCGTCGTGCATAACGTCGTTTGGCATATACAATGAGGTGCTTGCGACGTGGGAGGAGTTTCCCGAAACGGAGGAGCGCACACGCCGCTACTTGAAGGAGGCCACGGGGCGTGACTTAGTAAAGCCTCGCTCCATCGCCCACACCTCGGATATAATCTTCTATCAGCGCGAGGCTATAGCACGCAAAGCGAAGCATCGCCTTATAAACAGACACACGGGCGAGCCCCTCAAGGTTGTGGAGCATATCGGCTGTCACTACGCAAAGATCTTTCCTAAATCGGGCATCGGAGGCTCGGAGTTTCCGTACGTCTTGGCGGGCATGATAGAGGCGTGGGGTGGCGATGTTGTGGACTACCCCGAGCGCCGTCATTGCTGTGGCTTCGGCTTCCGCAACTACCTCGTTCAGGCAAATCGCGGCTCATCTATCGCCAACTCACACAAGAAGTTAGAGAGCATGGCGCCCTATCGCCCCGACTTTATCGTGGCAAACTGCCCAGGTTGTGCGATGTTCCTCGACAAGTGGCAATATACCATTGCCGAGATGGATGGCGTGGCGTATGGCGCTGACGGTAAGGGTATCCCTGTGCTCACGTATGAGGAGATGGCTGGCTTGGTGCTTGGTTATGACCCCTGGCAGCTTGGCATGCAGTTCCATCAGGTAGATGTCGAGCCTCTGTTGGATAAACTCGGTGTAGAGTACGATCCTGGTGCGAAGTATCTGGGTGCTGGGGGTAAGTATATTGGTAAACCCGCGGATGCTGCGATAAACTGTCCCTCGCAGCGTCCCATATATGAGAGAAGAAAGTAAATATGGCATATAGGGTAGTTGTCGTTGGTGGCGGTGCTGCGGGTATGCAGACGGCCATCGAACTTAAGTCACGAGGCGTGGAGCCCATCATCGTGGAGCGTGATATAGAGCTTGGTGGCAAGGCGCGCGGATGGCATAAGCTATTCCCAACCTTCACCCCCGCAGCAGATGTTATACGCCCCCTGGCTCAGCGTGTCAAGGATATGCACATACGCTGCTTCTATGGTCAGGAGGTGACGCAGATTGCCCACGACGGCGTCACGCTCCGCTCCGAGGAGCGCATACCCGCCGATGCTGTGGTTGTGGCTACGGGATTTACCCTTTTCGATGCCCACCGCAAGCAGGAGTATGGCTACGGCCTTTACGACAATGTCGTAACGTCTGTCGACCTCGAACGCATGATGATTGGTGGCAAGGTGACACTCGCCGATGGCTCTGAGCCTAAGCGCATTGCGATACTACATTGCGTAGGCTCGCGCGATGAGAAGGTGGGGCAGAAGCATTGCTCAAAAGTGTGTTGCATCACAGGCGTGAAGCAGGCGATAGAGCTCAAAGAGATGTATCCCACGGCCGATGTCTTTAACTTCTACATGGACATTCGTATGTTCGGTGCTGGCTATGAGGAGCTATACCGTGAGGCGCAGGAGAGGTACAACGTGCACTTTGTACGTGGCCGCATCTCGGAGGCTGCCGAGACCATCGAGAAGCGTATACAAATTAAGGCGGAGGATACGCTCACGGGGCGCCCTCTGCGCATGACCGTAGATATGCTCGTGCTGCTTGTCGGCATGAGTGCCAACTATGATAACCCTCAGCTTGCTGCATCGGCAGGACTTACGTTAGCGCCCAATGGCTACTTTAAGGCGCGCGATTCGTTCCTCGGTGTGGTACATAGCGAGAGGGAGGGTATCTTCTTCGCGGGCACGGCAACAGCGCCCAAGAGCCTCGCCGACACGCTTGCTGAGGCGTCGCTAACAGCCTCGGCTGTAGATGCCTACCTTAAAAATAAGTTTAATGTAAAGTAGTCGCCATGCGTAACATCGTATTTGGATATGGCATCAGCCGTCCGCGTGCCATCGACATGGATAACAACGACCTGCGCAAGAGCGGAGATATCATCGCCGAAATGCCAGAGTTGCAAGCGTGCATAGGTTGTGGCTCGTGTACAGCATCGTGCACCGCGGGAAGGCTCACCGATTTCAACTTCCGCAAGCTCCATACGGCGGTGCGCCGTGGTGAGTATAAGGGTGTCTATGCCGAGCTGAGCAAGTGTATGCTCTGTGGCAAGTGCCGTTTGGTCTGCCCGCGAGGTATCAACACGCGCGGTCTGGTGATGCTCATAAAGCGTAAACTTGGCGACTTCTAAACGTTTGAAACTATGGAGGATATGCTTATATATTTTGAGCCCTTCACGCTCCCATTTGTCGTGGGCTCGCTCTTTATGTTTGCAGTTATCGTCACCAAGTGGTCCTTCTGGCTGATGCGCCTGCCGAGGGTAGACCGCGTAAAGATTCGCCGCGGGCTCTTCACGCGCCAGACACTTCTCGGAGCGTGGGAGGTGGTGCGCGAGTCGCTGCTCCATGTCCGCATATTCCGCACTAACCCCGTGCTCGGATATATGCACGCCTCGCTCGCTTTTGGTTGGTTTCTGCTTATTGTGGTGGGGTGGATAGAGACCATCGTATATCTCGGTCTCAAGCCCGTACCCTTGCAAGGTCATGTATTCTTCAAATACTTCGCTCCACACCTCAATTTGGATGCGCACTACGCAGTTTTTGAGCATCTTATGGATGCGCTTCTGTTGGTGGTGCTCATAGGCGTGGGTCTCGCCCTCTTTAAGCGTGTGCGCTCCTCGGTTATGGGCATGCGACGCACCACGAAGCATGTGCTCTTCGATAGGGTAGCACTCTCGGCGCTGTGGTTTATCTTCCCCGCGCGCCTTGTTGCCGAGAGCCTCACGGTGGCGCTGTATGGCGGCGGTGGCTTCCTCACGGGAACGCTCGGTACGTACCTCGCAAAGCATCTGCCATATGAAATTCTCGACATACTATGTATGCAGTCGTGGTGGTTCTACTCCGCGGTGCTCGGCCTCTTCTTCGTGGCACTGCCCTTCTCGCGCTATATGCACATATTCACCGAGATACCCCTTATCTTCCTGCGTCGTTGGTCGCTGAGTCCAACGAAGGAGCGTAAGTCGTACGATAACTTCGAGGTTGAGGCATGCTCGCGATGCGGTATATGCATTGACCCTTGTCAGTTGCAGGCAGATCTCGGCATAAATGACACGCAGTCAGTATATTATCTGCGTGATAGGCGCTATAATATGCTCTCGCTGAAGGTGGCAAACAACTGCCTAATGTGTGGCCGTTGCGAGGCGGCATGCCCCGTGGGTATCAACCTCAATACTCTGCGCCTGAACTCGCGTGCAAAGCGCCGTAACATCCCCAATGAGGGTCGCTACCGCTATCTCCAGGGCATAGATACCTCCTCGGGCGCTGGACGTGTTGGCTACTTTGCGGGATGTATGACATCGCTGACACCCGCCGTGCAGCGCTCTATGGAGCGTATATTCGCAGCCGCTGGAGTGGATGTCTGGTATGCTGATAGGGATGGTGGCGTATGCTGTGGTCGCCCCCTGATGCTCTCGGGCGAGACCGATGCCGCACGCAAGATGGTGGAGTGTAACCGCGCCCTCTTCCGTAAGCACGAAATAGAGACCCTCGTGACGTCGTGCCCCATATGCCTTAAGGTATTCCGTGAGGAGTATAACCTCGAGGGTATAGAGGTACTCCACCATACCGAGTATATCGCCCGCCTGATAGCCTCGGGCGAGGTTCGCCTCGCGCGCGATTCATCTATATATACCTACCATGACCCCTGTGAACTGGGTCGCGGATGTGGTATATACGATGCGCCACGCACAGTGATAGGTGCGGTGGGCACTCTTGCAGAGCCTGCGCATAGTGGCCGAAATGCCCTCTGCTGTGGAGGCTCTTTGGCGAATACGGTGATAAACGACGGCCAGCAGCATCGCATCGCCGAGCGCATGACAGCAGAGCTCGAGGCGACGGGATGCGACACTATCGTCACCGCCTGCCCGCTATGCAATAAGAGCATCGCGCGTGCCTCACGTCGCCCTACACAGGATATTTCAGAGATTGTGGCAAAAAATATTTTATAACCTAACTTGCCGAATGTCAGCGTTTTGGCGTTTGGGTTATTAAAATTATTTAAAATAATTTACAAAAATATTTGGAAGTACGGGAAAAATGCACTATCTTTGCACTCGCAATTAAGGAAAATCGGTCAGTTGACCATTTAACGATACATCGCGGGGTAGAGCAGTTGGCAGCTCGTCGGGCTCATAACCCGGAGGTCGGAGGTTCGAGTCCTCCCCCCGCTACCATAGAGGACAAATCATTAGATTTGCCCTCTTTTTTTATGGTAGCGGGGGGAGGACTGATGTCCTCAGTCATATATACAATCCACCCAAACCCTCCTTTGATAAGGAGGGCTTGTGGCAAGGCGTTGCCTTGCATTGCTTCGCAATAGCAATAGTTGCCTCCAGGTCGTGCAAGAATCGGTTAGAAATTTCGATGTGGTGTCCTACCATAGAGGAAATCCGAGAGGGTTTCCTCTTTTTTTATGGTAGCGTGGGACGAACTGATGTCCTCAATTATATCTACAATCCCTCTACAAATCATTTTTTGATAAGGAGGAACCTGGTCAAAGAGCCTTGAGGCTCTTTAATAAAGCGGATGTTTCGGATTTTTAGCTTATGAAATTCGCGAAACTTATTCTAAATCATTATTGGCAATCGGTGGTTAGCGCTGCCGATTGCCTATTTTTAATGTTTTTACAAGCATGTTAAGTCTTTTTAGAACATTGAGCGTTATATATTTGGAAGCGCGTTTCCAATAAACGATAACAATTTATGAAACTAACAAACGAAAACAAACAACTCACCCGCCTCGCTGAGCTAATGCAGTCCGAACGCAACGATCTGTTTCGATATGCCTGCTATCGGTTGGGGTCTGCTTCAGAGGCTGAAGACGTGGTACAGGACCTATACCTGAGGCTCTCGAAACAGAGCGCACGGCTTGCCGAAATTGAAGACTTGAAAGGTTATGTTTATCGCTCATTGACAAATAGTTGCACATCTATGTTGCGTTCGCGCCGAAATTTTACATCGACTGACACACTTGACACACTATCGAGCGAAGACCTTGCGCCCAAAGATTTCGAGCAGGAGTTTCGATTGATTGAACGACTAATGGCTTTGCTACCCGACGAGCAGAGCGAAGTGATCCGCTTGCGAATCTATGGCGGACGTCAATTTTCTGAGATCGCTGCAATCTGCGACATACCGCTCACAACGGCAAAGTCGCGGTTTCGCTACGGTATCGACAAACTGCGCGAAGCTCTCGCGGAGCGCGGGTTAATCTAACAATTAAAAACAAGTAATCACTATGAAGACCAATAATTTAGACAACTATTCGGACAATCGCGTGGTCGATATTCTCTCGCCCCGATTCGCCCCCTCAACCAACCTCGAATTTAAAGTCACTGCACCCGCACCACGCCGCCGCTTTATTTGGCAATTTGCACGCGTTGGAGGTATTGCCGCAGTAGTTGCTATCGCCCTCTTCGTTGGTATCAAAGGCGTGCAGACCAGCACCGCCCGCGAGGTGGTCGAACGAGCAATGACTCAACTTCTCGAATCTGACAACTGCCTAGTTCGATTTACCGCAAATGTTACCGAAAACAAGAGTTCACAGGAAGAACTCTATGATATTGATTTCGATGGCACTCCGATGCAGGGCACCGTCGAGATTCGCAAAGAGGGCTCAAAGATCAAAATGGCTATCAAATGGCAGGACCAGTCTAGTTCTATGGAACTCTATGACGGCGAAAGCTATCGACGCTACCAAAATGGACAATTAGTACTTGAACGACCCCACGGAGGAATCGACCTCACTCAGTTCTCTACGATCGATAAATTGAATGAGTACGCTTTGTTAACGGGTATACTGCTAAAATTCCGAGAGGAAGGCGATATGATCATAGTCAGCACTAGGGGCGACAAGGTCGGGATTATTGCTCGTTTCTCAAAAAGCGAGGGGCGCCTGCTCGGTGCTGAGTGCTCAGGGCTATACAATGGACAGCAAGTTACGGTACTAACCGTCAATCAAATTGATTTCGATGTGCTACCCACTGAGTAAGTGCTACATATCCTTTTATAACAATACCCCCCCCTGGGAACTCTCCGCTTATAAACTCTAATTCATTATTGGCAATCGGTGGTTAGCGCTGCCGATTCCCTTTTTCGTATCTTGATACCCAGCGTCATAAATCTAATAACACGTTCGTAGTCCGCTACAAATATGTTAGAAATTTCGATACTGATTCCTACTACAACAGGAGAAACAGCAATGTTTCTCCTGTTTTTCGTTGCGGGGGGGAGGACTGATGTCCTCAGTCATATCTACAACGCTCTTCTGTTTGTCCATGGCATGGTTTGTGTCTCGGTAGGGGTACATAACTTTTAAACCTTTTACCTATGAACGAAAAGAGATGCTCTACGGCCACAGCGGCTGTATATGGCTCGGAGGAGATGCTTCACCCCGCGCCCACAACAACAATCCCCGAGGAGATGACTATGCCCGAGATCGCATACCGCATGGTCAAGGATGAGGCGGCAATAGAGACACAACCACAGCTAAACCTCGCGACATTTGTCACAACCTACATGGACGACCACGCCACACGTCTTATGAACGAGGCCATAGCAATCAACTACATCGACCAGACCGAGTATCCTCGCGTGGCGGTGATGGCAGCGCGCTGCATAAATATCATCGCAAACCTCTGGCACAGCCCCGAGGCGAGTGACTCGAAGACGGGTGCGCTCGGCATAGGCTCTTCCGAGGCCTGCATGCTCGGTGGTGTATCGGCATGGCTACGTTGGCGACATCGCCGCATGAAGGAGGGTAAGCCCGTAGACAAGCCCAACCTCGTAATCAGCGCGGGCTTGCAGGTGGTATGGGAGAAGTTCTGCAAATTGTGGCAGATAGAGCTCCGCCAGGTGCCCCTAACGCGCGAGAAGCGCACGCTATGTGCAGAGGATGCCATAAAGCTCTGCGATGAGAACACAATCTGCGTAGTGGGCATTGCGGGTGTTACGTGGACTGGTCTCAACGACGACATCGAGGCGCTGGACAAGGCGCTGGACAAGTATAACGCACACACGGGGCACAACATTCCCATTCACGTAGACGGTGCGTCGGGAGGCTTCATCCTCCCCTTTATCAAGCCACACCACAAGTGGGACTTTAGACTCAAGTGGGTGGTATCTATCTCGACATCGGGACATAAGTTCGGTCTCGTATATCCTGGCCTTGGCTGGGTAGTATGGCGCGACAAGAGCTATCTGCCTGAGGAGATGAGTTTCTCGGTAAACTACCTCGGTGCCGAAGTTACGCAGGTGGGTCTCAACTTCTCGCGCCCCGCAGCGCAGATCCTCGGTCAGTACTACAACTTCATACGCCTCGGCCGCAAGGGTTATGAGAGCATACACCACAACTCTATGGAGATTGCCAAGTACTGTCACAAGCGCATCGGCGAGATGCACTGCTTCCAGAACTACGCGGATGAGGTTGTCAACCCATTGTTTGTGTGGATGATGAATGACACCTACAACAAAACGGCGAAGTGGACATTGTATGATCTTCAGGCGCGCTTGCAGCAGTCGGGATGGATGGTTCCCGCATACTCCATGCCCAAGAGCATCGAGGATATGATCGTTATGCGCATCGTGGTGCGTCAGGGCATGTCGCGCGATATGGCTGATATGCTTCTCCGCGACATTGAGGATGCAGTCAAGGAGTTGGATGCGTTGAAGTATCCCACAACGTCACGCCTTGCGTACGAAAAGCAGGAGGCGCAGCTCGGTAAGGTATTCACGCATTAGAACATACGAGTATAATAAAAAGAATGAGGCAGCCAATTTGGCTGCCTCATTGGATTTTATGCGTCGCAGATGCGCCGCTATCACAAGAAATTATCTACGGGGCTTGATGTCAAGCTTAACGGGCTTAATCATATTCTCGGGTGCGAGAATAGTATCGAGCTCCTCCTTTGTGAGGATACCCTCCTCGAGTACGATGTCGTACACGCGGCCACCTGTAGCCATAGCCTTCTTCGCGATCTTTGTAGAGTTCTTGTAACCGATGATGGGGTTAAGAGCTGTTACGATACCGAAGCTGTCCTTAACATACTTGAGA
Organism: Alistipes sp.; assembly: GCA_017555545.1. Taxonomy (GTDB): domain Bacteria; phylum Bacteroidota; class Bacteroidia; order Bacteroidales; family Rikenellaceae; genus Alistipes. The sequence continues at coordinate 1,171 of JAFZGE010000108.1, read as the reverse complement.
CACTGCTCCTCGTTAGCCTTGATGCCATCAACGCAGTTCTCGCGCAATGTGTCGAAACCATTCATCATGATCTCAGCAGACTCGAAGCAGCACTGTGCCATTGTAGGCTCCATTGCGTTGAGCTCCATCTGAGCCTCCTGTGCACACATAGCAACGCATGCGTCGTTACCGATAACCTTGTAGCAGATCTGGTTCATAACCTCGGGGATAACGGGGTTAACCTTACCTGGCATGATTGAAGAACCTGGCTGACGTGCGGGGAGGTCGAACTCGTGGAGACCGCAACGAGGACCAGAACCGAGGAGACGGAGGTCGTTACAGATCTTGTTCAACTTAACAGCGACGCGACGCAAAGCTGATGAGTAACCTACCATGCAAGTAGTATCTGATGTAGCAGCTACGAGGTCCTCAGCGAGCTTGATGTCCCAACCAGTGATCTGGCGCAACGCAGCAATACACTTCTCAGCGTACTCGGGCTCAGAGCAGATACCAGTACCGATCGCTGTAGCACCCATGTTTACTGTGAGGAACTCCTCAGCAGCAAACTCGAGGTTCTTGCGCTCCTCCTTCAAGATCTGAGCGAAAGCACCGAATGTCTGACCGAGTGTCATAGGCACTGCATCCTCAAGCTGTGTACGACCCATCTTCAAGATGTGTGCGAACTCCTTAGCCTTCTTCTCGAATGACTCGATGAGGGCGTCGTAGTGCTTCATATATACGAGGTGAGTAGCGTACAAACCGAGGTGGATACCACAAGGGTATGCATCGTTTGTCGACTGTGAGCAGTTAACGTGGTCGTTAGGCGAGCAGTACTGATACTCACCAGCCTCGTGGCCCATAATCTGGAGTGCACGGTTAGCGATAACCTCGTTAGCGTTCATATTTGTAGTTTTACCAGCGCCACCCTGAATCATATCGCAAGGGAACTGGTCGTGGTGCTTACCCTCAAGAATCTCGAGGCAAGCCTTTGAGATACCGTCAAACTGAGCGTCGGTCAAGAGGCCGAGCTGGTGGTTAGCCTGTGCTGCTGCGAGCTTAGTCATTGCCAAACCATTGATGAACAATGGGTAGTCTGAGAGGTGGAAGCAGCTGATTGGGAAGTTCTCAATACCGCGAAGTGTCTGAACACCATAGAGAGCCTCAACGGGCACCTCCATCTCACCGAGAAGGT
>JAFZGE010000107.1 GCA_017555545.1 Alistipes sp. | reverse complement strand
GGTAGCCCTCGATGTAGAGGCAGTCATAGCTGTCGAAGATTTCGCCATCAATATCCTCAGCCTGGAGGTCTGCAGCAGCACCAAGGTGCGTAACGAAGGTGCGCTCACCATCCTTCGACACAAGTGCCACGCACTTACCCGAGCGGTGCTCAGAGCGAAGCATGAAGGGTTCGATGCCGATGTTGCGGAGTGCCTGCTCGTAGAACTCTCCCGTATTATCCTCGCCCACCTTTCCGATAAATCCTACCTGGCAGCCGAGGCGTGCCATGGCGCGAATAGCGTTTGCTGCCGAGCCACCGAGGGAGAGTGAGTAGGGACAGCCAGCAACGCTCTTAGAGATTGCTGTTTGCAGTTGGTTGTCTACGAGGCTCATAGAGCCCTTGGCAAGCTGGTACTCCTCCAAGACGTTGTCGTTAGAGAGGTTGACAAGCATGTCGGTTAGAGCATTGCCAATACCTATTATGTTTCGTATCATGGGTTAGTATTTTGTTTCGCTATATTGATAATATCTTAACTAATTCAATATCAGTCTCCTTTATTGGTTTCTTCTGGGTTACTGCCATCGTAAACGGCGTATATACCATGCGTCCGTTTTGCGACCCTATCATCACGTTGCGCTGTCCCGCCATTAGAGCATTAATGGCCTCAGCGCCCATGCGCGATGCGAGGATGCGGTCTGCGGCTGTGGGTGAGCCTCCGCGCTGCAGATGTCCCAATATCGTGACGCGTGCATCATACTCTGGAAACTCCTCCTTGATGCGCTGAGCAAGCCCAAGTGCTCCGCCGGTTGCGGGGTTCTCTGCCACAAGCACAATCGCAGAGTTTTTACTCTTACGAAAGCCTCGCCTTACGAGTTCTGCCAGCTGATCTATCTCAGTCTCCCTCTCGGGAATGATCGCCGCCTCAGCACCTGAGGCAATAGCTCCGTTTAGCGCGAGGTAGCCCGCCATATGCCCCATAACCTCGACAAAGAAGAGGCGCTCGTGGCTTGTTGCCGTGTCGCGTATCTTATCCACCGCCTCGATGATGGTGTTTAGTGCCGTATCGTAGCCTATCGTAATATCCGTGCCACCGAGGTCGTTATCAATCGTGCCGGGGAGTGCAACGATGGGTATGTCATTCTCCTCGGCAAAGATGCGTGCTCCCCTAAGCGTGCCGTCACCACCTATAACCACCAGGGCGTCAATAGCCTGTGCGCAGAGGTTTTTGTAGGCCTCAAACCTACCCTCATCGCTTATAAACTCCTTGCACCGTGCCGTCTTGAGTATCGTTCCTCCCTGCTGGATGATGTTACTCACCGACCCTGAATCAAAGGGTACCATGTCGTTGAATACCAGACCGTAGTAACCACGGCGTATGCCTACGACATTGAGGTTGTTATATATCGCGGAGCGTGTGATTGCACGTATCGCTGCATTCATGCCTGGGGCGTCACCTCCCGAGGTGAGAATGCCTACTTTTTTTATCCTTCTCATTGTACCAGAATGTTAGTACCATGCATAGGACTAAAACTGTACCAATCACTACATTATCTCACTCTACAAATATACGAATTTTTTGTCAATGCCTCGTCTTCAGGAAGAAAAAAAGTTGGACTCACAAACGGTGAGCCCAACTCTATACTCGTGTTTATTGGAGTCTATTACAACTCGCCAGCACCACGGTTGTCAACAACCTCTACACCATCCATCATGTAGTTCTCGAAGTTGCGACCAGCCTCAGCCTTGCGAGCCTCGTTCATCTCCTTACGCTTAGCCTCAACATCTGCGTTTACAACAGCCTCAGTGTTGTTGATCTGGTCAACTACGAAGAGGTAAACGCCTGTGTTACCCTTAACGATAGTAGGCTCACCAACCTTAGTGCTACGTGCGATAGCACCTGCGAGAGCCATGTCGCGAACGTCGCCAGCGAAGTTAGAACCGAAGTTTACACCCTCGAACTTACCGCTCTTGATGCCCTCAACTGCAGAGTCCATAGTGAGAGTCTCCTTAACAGCGTTGAACTTCTTCTCGTTCTCAAGGCTACGCTTGATCTCCTCATCGTTCTTAGCCATGTACTTCTGGTTGTCAACCTCAGTTACCATGCAAACGTATGCGATGTTCTTAGCAGTCCAACTCTTCTTCTCGCCAACCTTAGCGTCGTATGCCCAGATAGCGGTGTTACGAGAATCCTCGATGCCACGGATAACGGGAGTAACAGTTGCAGGGTTAGCACCACGTGATACGCTGTAAGGAATAGCGAACTTACCCAACTTAGCAGCAGTCTCGTTGAAAGACTCGGGAGTCTTGCCTGACTCCTTCATGAGAGTCTCAGCCTGAGCTGTGATAGCGCTGTAAGTCTCGGCGCTTGCAGTAACAGCGTAGTTTACGTCAGCTGTGAGTACGAATGCATCCTTCTTGCCGAGCTCAGTGATAACAACTGCAGCGGGCTTGTTGTCAACAGTGTAAGTGAATACGTCACCAACCTTTGCAGCGATGAACTTCTCAGCGTTACGCTCGTTGAGCTCAGTCATCTTGATGCTCTTGGTTGTTGCGTTAGCGCCAGCCTCAAGCTCTGCGAGGTTGCCCTTAACAGCCTTGATATCCTCAACGAGCTTCTCGGCAGCAGCGTTTGACTCTGCTGTGATAGCGCTGAATGTGTAGCTCTCAGGAGCGTTAACCTTTGATACGATATACTTAGCAGTCCAAGCGTCGTTGCTGAGTACGGGACCGTAGCTCTTACCAGCGTTGATAGCCTTAGCCTCCTCATCGCTCAATGAGCTGATAGCAACGTAGTTCTCAACCTTGCCATTTACGCCACGGAGTGCGCTCTTGATCTCCTTAGAGTCCTTAGCAGCCTTAACAGCAGCGTCAGCCTCCATGATAGCAGCCTCAGCAGCAGCCTTGTCAGCCTCGCTTGCTACGATGTCGAAGCGAACGATAGCGAGCTTGCGTGCACCATAGTTAGCGTTCTCAACACGGTGTGCGTTGTAGAATGCCTCGATCTCTGCCTCAGTAGCCTCCTCGCAAGCGATTGCAGAGTAGGGCAACATTACGTAGTGGCCATCGAAAGTGAGGTTTGCGTTGCGAAGATCCTCGTTAACCTCGAGGCTGTTAGCGAACTTACCTGCTACGTATGCAGCAGAAGCCTTCTGTGATGCAACCATAGGAGCGAAGTCGCCACCGTACATCATCTTCATATAGTTCCAGTAGCCATCGATCTCCTTCTTGAGGTCTGCAGCGCTCATTGTGAGAGCAGCAGGAGTGTTAGCGATGTAGTTCTCAGCGTTCATGCGGTACATAACCTCCTCATCAGCTGCGCTGTAACCCAAACCAGCTGCCTGGTATGCTGGGTGGAGGTACTCGTTGAACAAGATCTGCTGGTAAACGAGCTGAGCGTTCTGATCGGGTGTAGCACCCTCCATAGCATACTTCTGAGTGTATGCATAGTAGTCAGACTGCTTAATCTCCTTACCGTCGATTGTAAGAACGGTGTTGTCCACGATCTCACCGCGCTGGCTGCGCATTGAGAGCTGGTCACCAAGAATAAATGCAACAAGCACAAGCGCAATGACTACAGAGAGTACAATGCCGTACTTGGTTCTCAAAGTGTTTAATGAAGCCATAATTTTATGTTTTTATTGTTAATAATCCGTTTAAGCCTCCAAAGGTAGTAATTTTTTATCAATAAGCGATAACTATGACCGAAAATTTACACTAGCTCAGCAACATATTTTATTAATTTTGCTCTATTTGCAAGTGTAGGTTAGTGTCGTAGTGCCCAATTACTACTTATTCATGTGCACGCTAACTACGTCCAAACGCGACTGCTTGCGGCTCACAATCTTGATGCAGAACCTCTCGTTGCAGAGCTCCTCGCCCTCGAGAGGAATGCCACCATGCTCCGCGATGATATAGCCCGCAAGGGTGTCGTACTCATCGCTCTCGGGGATGTTCAAGTTGTAGTTCTCGTTGAGATATTCAACCTCGTGACGTGCCGAGAACAACCATTCATTATCAGCTGTTTGGCGCTCGATAAGTTCCTGAACATCGTGCTCATCCTCAATCTCGCCGAAGATCTGCTCCAAGACATCCTCCAACGATATGATACCCGCCGTACCACCAAACTCATCAATCACAACGGCGATACTTGCTCGACGCTTGGTGAAGGTCTCGAGCATATCCTGCAATGGCATGGTCTCGGCAACATAGATGGTCTTGATGATGATGTCTGAGATGGCCTTGGGCTGCTCGAAGAGGCTCTTCGAGTTGACATATCCGATGATGTTGTCGATGGTGTCATGCCATACGAAGATGCGCGAGAACTTTGTCTCTACGAAGCGCGCTGTGAGCTCCTCAATAGTTGTAGATTCGAGATCCACAGCCTCGACATCGACACGCTGCACCATGCAGTCGCGAACACGCAAATCTGCGAAGTCCAACGCATTCTGGAAGAGACGTATATCCTCCTCCTCTTCATCGTTAACCTCCACATTCTCATCCTCAACCAACGACGCAAGGTCGTCACGATTAAACTCCGTAGGCTCCTCACGCTGTTCGATGCGGCGACCCGTAAGGCGGATAAGACCATACGAGATGAGCGTCGAGAGACGTGTGATAGGATAGAGTATGATGTAGAAGAGGTAGATGACGGGCGAGAGTATCGAGTAGTAGAAGTTGGGGTTGCGGCGCACCACCGACTTGGGGATATACTCACCGATAAAGAGAATGACAACAGTAGATATGATGGTCTGTGTCAAGGGATTATCGAGGTCAAACAGCTGCATCAACAACAACGACATCGACATAGAGTAGATTACAAGTGCGATGTTGTTACCCACAAGGATTGTGGTGATGTAGTTGTTCGAGTTGCGTGAGAATATCTCGGCGATGTAGTTAAACATCGGGTTCTGCTTTCTATCTATCTCTTCGCGCAGACGATTACGCCCGAGGAAGGCGATCTCCATCCCCGAGAAGAATGCCGAGAAGAGTAGCATCACGGCTATTATAATCACTGTGCTCCACATAGGTAGTGCCTGTTTATACTATATATTATATTGCCTTAGTTTGGCTTATTTACTTGCGTGTAGGTTTTACCTGGTTTGTTGGCTTGTCCATATTTCCAACCTTGGGCTTAAAGTCCGTCGACATATCCGTAGATACGTCCAACGATGTAGAGAGGTCGTTGGTTGGTCTAAGGTTACCCTTGCCAGTTGATGGAGGAGTCACCTTGCCTCCCTCTGCGGGCTTCTGAGTAGGCTTCTGATTCTTTACGCCAGGTGTTGTCTGCGTAGGACGTGTTGTGGGCGTGGGGTTAGCGCCGCCTGGTACGTTATTGGGGCGGTTGCTAGAAGGTCGCACGCTGTTGCCACCAGGTTTGTTGTTTTTTGTCGGATCGAGCTTCTTGTCGCTCTTGCTCTTATCCGCATTCTTCTTGTCGCTCTCCCTCTTTGTGCCACTCTTCTTTGCTGCCTCCTCCTCGCGCTTCTTATTCTCAGCCTCGAGCTCTTCGGCTGTGGGCTGACTCATGTCAAACTCCATCTCGGAGCTATACTTACGGAAGTGGATGTT
>JAFZGE010000106.1 GCA_017555545.1 Alistipes sp. | reverse complement strand
GCTTACCTCCTCGGCATCTACCGAAGGCTTAACGGGGTTGTTATTCGCCTCATCGGCACACGCCACAAAGCCCAACGCTGCGACGGTCAACAAGGCTAATTTCTTAAACATCTCCATAGAAAATCTCTTCATTTTGTTTTTAATCGCAACAAATATAGAGTAAACTTTCTCGTTGAAGAAATAAATTCAACGAATCGCCCCATTTGTAAAATATAAAGCGACGTATCGCCCAAACATAAATAGTGCGACCCCGAAGTTTGGTCAAAACTCCGAGGCCGCAACCCAAAAAACTATAGTTATTTCGCTTTTTTACTTATAAACCACTATTTGTGCTCAAAGCGAACACCCGAAATACGCGCCACGGGGCTCTTCTCCACAGCTACGCCCTTAGCGCTTGCTGGAGCCTCGTTCACAACCAAGCTCTTAGCTGGCGCATATGCTCGTGTAACCTCGCCCAAGTAGTAGTCAACGAACTCCTGAGCATCGCCAGCGCCATCGCGGGTGCAGATGAAGCGCTCACGGTAAACAGGACTAGGATTACCCTCCTTGTCAAATGCCACAGCCGCAACCATCATCTCTACATCCCATACGCCACGGAAGTATGCGGGAGACCAGTTAGCACCTACGTTGTAGAGGTTATCGATGAGCATATCATCGCTGAACTGTGCAGGATCCTCCAAGCCCTCCTGGTATGTGAAGATTGTGTAGAGATAGCCACCATAGTCACCTTCAATCTCTACGCTCATAGGCAAAATCACCTGACCCTGGTAGTTACTAAAGTACTGAGGGTTAATAGCGTATACCTCATCACCATCGTAGTAAGCATCGAAGCCCGCCCAGATTGAGATATCGGCAATGATAGCCGACTTAGTTGTGAAGTAACCGCCCTGGCGCATAGTGCCCAAGTAGACAAGTCTATCGGGATTCATGGGTACAATCACGATTTTGTAGTCGGTGTTAGGTGTGAGCTGCGAGAGGCGGCTCTCAACCTTGCCCTGTGCCAACTCATAGTAACTGAACTCCCAGTAGTCGCCATAGTAGTAGCCGTTGAGGGTGCTCTCGATGTATGCCTTAACCTCATCCTCGGTAGCATCAGCCTCAAATACGTTCCAATAGTACCAGATGCTGTAGTCCGAGGGGTCGATGCTCACACGAGCCTCACGGTCGTCGATGTCGGTAATCTGAATATCGTAGACGCAAGCATCCACAGCACCCGCCTTAAGGGTTGTGATATTCTCGCGAGTAATCTTTGTTGTCAATGTGCCCGCCTCGTAGCCGAAGAGCAAGACAGCATACTCGGTATCAGCCTCCAAACCGCTAAACGTACCCTCGATATTGCCCTCGAAGATGTAGTTGTAGAGGAACGATGTGCCATACTTTGTAAGGATATAGTCGAATATCTGGTCATCAGTGCGGAGCTTGCTAATCTCCGATGCGGGGATAGCAAAGATTGCGTATGGGTCGTTGTTCGTAGTCTCAATCTTTACGTAGAATGTAGACTGCGTAACATCCGAAATCTCCATAGAGAGTTTGTTCTCCGACATGGGAATCTCGCCAATCTCGAACTCCTTGAATGAGACCTCACTCAAGCGCTCGCACTTCTCGTTCCACTTAAATGCAAAGGCAACATACTTTGTGTTTGCCATACCCTCAAACTCGTAGGCCGTAGCGAGGTAGTCGGTGTTGTACTCGAAGGTCTCGGCAAGGGTATAGTCCCAGTATGCGTAATCCTCAATAACATCGGCAATTACAGCATCTGCTGCAACGTTGATATCCTTACCGTAGAGGGTCTCATAATCCTCGTATGTGATAAGGTTGTTGTAGTACGCCACACCCTCGTGCGAAGGTGTAATCTCGATGTGGGCAATAGCGCGATTTACGGTGATATTGAAGTCGAAAGTGACATCATTACCAGCGTATGGAGCAGTTGTCTTGAATGGCTCGTAGTAGATAGATGTAGTCATTTCGCCTGTGGTGTCCATACCGTAAACATAGACCACATACTCCCACTCGGGGTCGAGACCCGCCATGCGAAGATTAGAGTGCGAGCCCTTGCTGAGGATTGTTGCGAGGTACTCCTCGAGCTCTACGCCATTCTCCTCCGCCATAGCGTAGTAGTAGCGCATATCCTCATCGAAGACTTCCTCCTCGCTCATCTTCTCGAACCACACCTTGTCCACAATCTGACCAATCCACGTTGTCTCCTCATCGAGCGCCGTAACGCTGAAGGTAACCGATGTAGCCTCCACCTTATCGACCTTTACGGCAAGCGGTGCCTCCCACGCCTTCTGGCTGATGTTTAGCGACTTAGTATCGTTGCCATAACCGAGCGTAAGCTTCGTTGAGCGCTCTGCGCCCGAGTCATTCTTTGCCACGGTGATGTCGAAGAACGATGCTGTAACGACATCGATAGTCACCCACTCGGCGTTGCATGCCACCTCAAGCGACATACCCTCTGCGGGCTTCACAATAGAGTAGTTCACACGGAAGCTCTCACCCTCGGGCTGCGCCTCAAGAGCATCTACATAGAGCGTGATATTGCTAACCTTTGTATCGGGCTCATTCTGGCACGACACGGCAACAAAGGCGAGTGCCATGATCATCGTCATAGCACTACGCATATAAGAAAATAGTCTCATAGCATAAAGAATCTATAGGCTGAGAGCCTAAAGCCGTCAGCCTATAGACATAAATTATTAAATATTAGCGCTTGCGCATTGCCTTAGCCATGGGCGAGAATGCCTTATTCTTCATGCCATGGTTTTTAACAACGATTGACTTGCTGAATGTCTGCACCTGGTTGGGGTCAACACCTGTCCAAGAGCCATAGATGTTGTTGCCAGCATCGTCGTAAGCATCCACCTCGATTGTGAATGTTGTGTCACCATTGTTTGTGATGTAGATGTCGCCATCCACCAATGGAGCATACTGTGAGTAGTCGGCGTTGAAGTACCATGAGCCCTCCATGTACTCACCATTCTGATAGCCTGGATAAGCAGTGAACTTCTCCTGGCTATTGCTGATAACATACTCACCAGAGAGCTCGTACAAGCCAACATCGTTAGAGAGGAGGTCGAGCTGAAGGCCATCACCTACCTCGCCGTTAGGCATGAGGTAGAGCAACCAGTTGTCGTAGCCTACGCCATAGTAGTCACCATACCAAGTGTAGTCCATAGAGCAGTCGCTGAAGTTGCAGTACCAATCCTCCCACAATGTAGAGAGAATCTCGTCGCCGCCACCGCCGCCAAACTCATCTGAGTAGTCAACGATGTTTGTTACAGCGCCCTTGAATGCCACCTTGTGCACGGTATCATTCTCGGCAACGAGCTCTGCAACGATGCCGTTAGCGTCTACGGTAAGAGTACCTGATACGAAGTATGCCTCATCAGCATAATCCCAGCCCTCCTCATCCAAGAGGATATATCTAGTGTATGCAGCATCGATGGTGTTAGGCGCGCAAGAAGATGTCATATCCAACTCGTATGTACCATAGGGGATTGCCAACTCGCCATCAACAACCTCTGTGTAGAGGTCGAATATGTAGTATGCAGCGTTAGGAAGCTCCCAACCATCCTCATCCCAGCCCAAGTCGCTAAGGATAAGCTGGAAGTTATCGGCAACACCTGGGTTGTAGTAGTCACCCATGTAGTTTGCCATAGCGTAGCCAAGCTCGACTGCTGGCACCTCAGGCTCTACCTCAACAGGAATCTCTAGCGAGCCTGTGTAGGTCACGATATGCTCCTGACCGTCGATGATGGCGGTAAGAGTGATACCCTCTGATGATACAACAAGCGATGCCTCGCTGTAGTACTGATCATCAACATCGTTCTCTGTAGCACCAGACTTAATGTAGTAAGAGTACATCTGTGTGAATGTGCGAGCAGCAAAGGTATTCATCTTATCGAAGGTGTACTCGCCAGCAGGGATGGTCACAAAGCCATCGCTCATGTCGTCATAGTTGTGAGCGTAGATGTCGAGGCAGTAGTATGTAGAGTTAGCCTTTGGGCTACCATCCTCGTTAAGGCCATTGTCTGAGAGCACCACGAAGAAGTTTGCTGGAGCATCGCCACTACCCTCCTCAAAGTCGCACTCAAAGATAGCGGCCTCGAAGCGGATAAAGCCCTCCTGCTTTACGGTAATCTCCTCAACCTGCTCGAGGAACTCGATACGAATAACCGCCTCGCGAGGCTCGCCCTCGTTTGCAGCTACGGTGAAAGCGCCCAAATTCTCAGCGTCGAGCGCAATCCACTCTGCCTCAGTCATAAATGTAGGAACGGGCTCAGGAACGGGCGAAAAGCGAGTAACCTCGTTGATAGCCCACTCGATAAGACCCTCGCCACCCTCAACATCGAACTCCATAACCTTCTCAGAGGTAACCTCGAAGGTGTACTCCTTCTGAACGGGAGTGTCGGGTGTCTCGTTACATGCCGCAAATGCCAAAGGCAAAGCAAGCAACAAATAGAAAAGTTTTTTCATGATGAAATGAATATTTGGTTATTATTTTTTTTTGCTTTTTCCTTGTACATAAAATTGTAACTCGTTGAACCACAAGAAGAAATACCCCCCCCAATTAAAGTTGGGCGTGATATATAGAAGATATTAAGACCAATATTCTACAAAATCGCCTTTTATCTCAAAGAAATAGCATTACAAATGTAGCAAAATATTCCAACTCATGCAACAAATTGGAAATTTATTTGGGAATAACGAAAGATACATAAAAGACAAAAGAGACAAAAGGGAATCGCTATCAGATTTTGTCCGAGCTATCCCTTATGTCCCTTACATCTCTTATGTCCCTCTATCTTTGACTACTTTGCCTTTGCCGCTATAACCGAGTCGATATACGCCTTAATCTTGGGTGCTGGATCCTCCCAACCCTCGGGCTTGATGACCTTGCCATCCTTGGGGTTGTAGTGAGGTTTGCCATCGGGCCACAACTTCGCCATGTTGGCCTGCTGCACGATTGAGAACAACTCATCAGCCTCCAATCCCATCTCGACCATTGTGCCGAGGGCGAAGTACATAAGGTCAATCATCGCATCGGCCTGCTCATAGATATCATCGGCGATGAGGAACTCGGCAACCTCCTCGTTCATCCACTTGGCACGCGACAAGGCGCGCTTCTTATCAATCATCTTTGGCTCTGCGGCCACAGGATGACCAAACTTCTCGTGAAATTCACGAACATCATTCCACTCTTTCTTCATATTTATATCTGTTTTATGTTATTCGACATTACAAATATAGGAAATTTTTCCATATTTTAGTATCTTTGCACCAAATTATAACATCAACAATTATGGCAATCACCATAAAAGCAAAGTTCAAGTGTAGCTCCGAGAAGATATCGCAAGTCCCCAAGGATGACCTCAAGGACATCGCCTTCATCGGCCGAAGCAACGTCGGCAAGTCATCGCTCGTAAACATGCTCACGGGCGTGAAGAACCTTGCAAAGGTATCGGGCACACCTGGCAAGACAAAGCTCATAAACCACTTCCTCATAAACGACAGCTGGTATCTTGTCGACCTACCAGGCTACGGCTACGCCAAAGTATCGAAAACAGCGCGTGGCGAGTTCTCGAAGATCATAACCGACTACGTGCTCAAGTGCGAGAAGATGCACTTCCTCTTTGTGCTTGTAGATTCACGCCTCGAGCCACAGAAGATAGACCTTAGCTTCATTGAGCTCCTCGGAGAGAATGGCATACCCTTCGGCATAATCTTTACAAAGACCGACAAACTCTCTCAGGCACAGCTAAATCGCAGCATAGCGACATATAAGAAAACGCTCTCGGAGATGTGGGAGGAGCTACCCCCAATGCTCACATCATCAAGCGAAAAGGGCTCGGGCAGAGAGGAGATCCTCACCTTCATCGAGGAGTGCCTGGCAAATTATTAGAAAATAAGCAGCGAAAAAGTTGCTTTATTGGCTTATTTGCGCTACTTTTGTATCAGTTAACCTAACCTAATTTATATTATGGCAATCCATAAAATCAAATTCTTTGCTGGCCGTGGCTCACGCTATCTCGCAGAGAAGATCGCTGCAGAGTATGGCATTAAGCTCGGAGACTCTGACGTGCTTCAGTTCAGCGACGGCGAGTTCCAGCCATGCTTCCACGAGTCTATCCGTGGCTGTACCGTATTTATCATCCAGTCTACGTTCCCACCTTCAGACAACTTGATGGAGCTCCTTATGATGGCTGACGCTGCACGTCGTGCCTCTGCTCACCAGGTTATCGCTGTTATCCCCTACTTCGGTTGGGCACGTCAGGACCGTAAGGACCGTCCACGCGTACCTATCACCGCACGCCTCGTAGCAAACATGCTCATCGCAGCAGGTGTTCAGCGCGTAATGACTATGGACCTCCACGCAGACCAGATTCAGGGCTTCTTTGATCTCCCAATGGATGCACTCTACGCATCGGGCATCTTCGTTCCCTACATCCAGAAGTTGGATATTCCAGATTTGTCAATCGCTTCACCTGATATGGGTGGTGCAAAGCGTGCTTCATCTTACGCTAAGCACTTCAACGCACCTATCATCATCTCTCACAAGGAGCGCGCTAAGGCTAACGTTGTTGGCTCGATGACAGCTATCGGTGAGGTTGAGGGTCGCAACGTCATCATCGTTGACGATATGATCGACACAGCAGGTACAATCTGTATGGCAGCTAACATGCTTATGGATCGTGGTGCTAAGAGCGTTCGTGCAGCGGTTACACACCCTGTGCTTTCAGGTAAGGCTTACGAGCGTATCAACGAGAGCGCAATCCAGGAGGTTATCACAACAGATACTATTCCTTTGAAGGAGGGTGAGGATTTGTCGAAGTTTACAGTATTGAGCGTAGCTCCCATCTTCGCAGATGTTATCGAGCGCGTTCATAACTACAAATCTATTTCGTCAATCTTCTACCGTTAATCAGCGTACACGATACGAAAAAAAGGCAGCATTTTGAATGCTGCCTTTTTCTTTTTGGGTGTTACCCGTAACCGAAGATTACATCTCGGCGATTACATAGTTACTACCGCCAATAAATATTGCATCCGAGGGCTGTGCCAAGCAGCGGGCACGCTCTACAGCCTCCTTAACGGTGGGTGCAGTCTCGAAGTCAAGGCCGAGTTTCGTTGCCTCGGCAGCGATATCCTCGATGGCACGGGCACGCTCGATATTCGCGCGTGTAAAGATATAGTGTGCCTTAGCGGGTAGTAGAGCAAGGATTTTTGAGAGTTCCTTCTCGCGTGCGAAGCCCATAACAGCAAAGAGACGGTCGCACTCGAGGTTAGAGAGCTGCTCAGCGACATAGCGGATACCATCCTCGTTGTGGCCTGTATCGCACACGGTATAGGGCTCGCGTGAGAGCACCTGCCAGCGGCCTGCGAGACCTGTAGAGGCTGCAGCAACCTGAAGACCCTCGCGGTGTGCACGGCGCGAGATAGTGAGAGGCGTATTCTCTGCAAGGTAGTCAGCGGCAGCACATACGGTAACGATGTTGTGGCGCTGGTAGTCACCAAGCAGGTCGATATCGAGCTCATAGCCACGGCCGTCACGCACACGTGTGAGGCTGAAGTGCTGGTTCTCGTTGTCGAAGTGCTCAACGCCGTTGAGTGTCCACTCATCCTCCGCGAAGATGATGCGCGAGTTGAGCTCCTTAGCACGCTCCACAAACACCTTGTCGTAGGCATCAGAGTGCTGACCTACGATAACGGGGATGCTCTTCTTGATGATTCCCGCCTTCTCCGATGCAATCTTCTCGATTGTCTCACCGAGGAACTCCGTATGGTCGAAGCCAACATTAGTCACGATGCTGAGGATAGGTGTGATGAGGTTTGTAGCGTCGAGGCGACCACCGAGGCCAGTCTCGATAACCGCTACCTCAACATCGCTCTGGTCGAAATAGTCGAAGGCCATAGCCGCAGTCATCTCGAAGAACGAGAGGTCGAGCTCCTTCATCTTATCCTGGTGCTTATCCACGAAGTTTACAACCTTCTGCTTGGGTATCATCTCGCCATCTACGCGGATACGCTCACGGAAGTCGGTGAGGTGTGGCGAGGTAAAGAGACCTGTGCGGTAGCCCGCCTCGCGAAGGATTGATGCAAGCATATGTGATACAGAGCCCTTGCCATTAGTACCCGCAACATGGATAGTGTAGTAGTTGCGCTGTGGGTTACCGAGGTGCTGGCAGAATGAGGCTATACGCTCCAATCCCGGCTTGTAAGCG
>JAFZGE010000105.1 GCA_017555545.1 Alistipes sp. | reverse complement strand
TCTTTGGGTATAAAATATGCATCGAATCTTTTGTTATTAACAGACATTTCATATGATATATCATCATTATCACTCAATTTGTCACCTTGTGCACAAATATATTTGCCATTATTTGAGAATTGGTCAAATAAGTTGTTGAATCGTATTTTTATATTAGTTTCGTTTACACCAGAGTCATCTGCGACAGCAATTCTCCAGACTATATTATTAACAGTCTGAACCTTAATCATTACATCTTGCCCATTGAATTCTCCCGTAAGATAATCATCATATGAGTCATATTCATAACCTTTAGCCTCGAGTTTAGAGATCATCTCTCTCTTTGTGCCGTCTACTGGAATCCCAAGGAACTTTATAGTGTTTTGCGCATAGGAACAAATTGCGAAACTAAGAGTTAAAGTGAGTAATACTAACTTTTTCATAAAACAATCTATTTAGGCGTTTGTAATTGTGACTATACAAAACTAGTAAAAATTTAAGTATTATCCAAAAATATTTAAGATTGATTTGTTTTTGCTTTGTCCAGGACTCGAACGTTCGCAGAAGCCGAGAGGTGACCGAGAAGGGGAGTGATGTGCGGACAATCGTAGATTGTGGGTGTGTGTTGAGAGTAACTTTATGCTTGCATAAGTAGTTACTCTCGGCGCATACCCATAGTTGTATTGCAACGTAGCACATCATGCACACGCCGAAGACAAGTCGCCCGAGGCGCTACCGAAGGTGCGAGCCCCTTTGAACGCAAAAAAGCGACTGTCATTAAGACAATCGCTTTTGTGCGGACAAAGGGACTCGAACCCCCACGCCTCTCGGCATCAGATCCTAAGTCTGACGTGGCTACCAATTACACCATGTCCGCAGGATCTCGAACACCCGTAAACCAACGAGTGTGCTCGATGTTTCTCTCATCAAGCGGTGCAAAGGTAAAAACTTTTTGCAATATACACAACATTATTACGCTTTTTCGCATAATTTTTTCTATTTTTGTATCTTGAATGTCGTAGTAGCGACCACTTTCGGATGCCTACTGCGCTAATAAATAGAGAGTTACTATGCCAAAGACCATAACACTGCAACTATCGCCCAAGCAGGCTGCCGATGAGAAGTTTTACATTGCACGTGCCGCCGAGCGCCTCGGTATCAAGCAGAGCGAAATCGCCCTCGCGCGCGTTGTTAAGCGCTCCATCGATGCACGTCAGCGCATGGCCAAGGTTAACCTTTCGCTCGAGATTTACGTCGACAAGGAGCCTCAGCCAGCACCCCTGCATTTCGACTACCCCTCGGTAGATACGGGCACAGAGGTTATCGTTGTAGGCTCGGGCCCTGCGGGACTCTTCGCCTCGTTGCGCCTCATAGAGCTCGGCTTCAAGCCCATACTCTTGGAGCGCGGTAAGTCGGTGCTCTCGCGTAAGCGCGACATCGCACAGATTAACCGTGGTGGCGACATCAACCCCGACTCAAACTACGCCTTTGGCGAGGGTGGTGCTGGTACATTCTCTGACGGTAAGCTCTTCACACGCAGCAAGAAGCGTGGTGACTACAATAAGGCGTTGCAGACACTCGTATGGCATGGCGCCAACCCCGCTATCCTCTACGAGGCGCACCCACATATCGGTACGGACAAGCTGCCTCGCATCATCTCGAACATATGTAACACCATCAACGAGCATGGCGGTAAGGTGTTGTTCGAGAGCAAGGTTTCGGGCTTTGTTGTTAAGAATGGCAGAATCACAGGCGTTAAGGTTGGTGACAACACCATCGAGGGTGCTGCCGTAGTATTGGCTACGGGACACTCGGCACGCGATATATATGAGTTGTTGTATAAGTCGGGCATCGCCGTCGAGGCTAAGCCCTTCGCTATGGGTGTGCGTATCGAGCACCCACAGCGACTTATCGACAGCATCCAGTATCACCGCGATGAGCGTGGTGAGTGGCTCCCCGCAGCGAGCTATTCGCTTGTGAGCCAGGAGGCTGGCCGTGGCGTCTACTCGTTCTGTATGTGCCCTGGAGGCTTTATCGTTCCCGCGATGACCGACGGCACGCAGTCGGTGGTTAACGGCATGTCGCCAAGTGGTCGTAACTCCGCTTTTGCTAACTCGGGCCTCGTTACGGAGGTGCGCCTCGAGGACTTCGCGCACCTGAGAGAGGAGTGGGGTGAGTTGGCGGGTCTTCGCTACCAGCAGTTGTTTGAGGAGCTCGCGCGCCAGCATAGTGGCGACAAGCAGGTGGCTCCCGCACAGCGCGTTTCAGACTTCGTATATGGCAGGGAGTCGCGCTCGCTGCCCAAGACATCATATATCCCAGGCCTCACAGCCTCACGTCTCGACTTGTGGATGCCCGAGGAGATTGGCGCACGCCTTCGTAGTGGTATCGCTACGTTTGGCAAGAAGATGAGAGGCTTCGTCTCGGATGAGGCTATCGTTGTGGGTGTTGAGTCGCGTACATCTACCCCTGTGCGCATCCCTCGTGACCCCGAGACACTTATGCATACTCAGGTTGACGGACTCTTCCCTGCGGGTGAGGGTGCTGGCTATGCTGGTGGTATCGTCTCTGCGGCGTTGGATGGTGAGCGCATCGCCGATGCTGTTGCACGCTACTGCAAGGCGCATAACTTTTAATCGAGGGGGTGGGTGTGTCAACATTAGCAATCATCTTGACTATCTTGGGCTATGTGGCCATGCTCTTTGTTGTGGCGTGGCGCAGTAGCCGTCGTGCCGATAATGCCACATTCTTTACGGGTGGCCGTAGCACACATCGCGCCGTGGCAGCTGTTGCCATGGTGGGTGCTGCGATGTCGGGCGTGACGTATATCTCTGTCCCAGGCACCGTGCTCGTGGACAACTTCTCCTATTTACAAACTTGTTTGGGTTTTATTGTTGGATATGCTGTCATAGCATATCTCCTTGTGCCTCTATACTATAAGCTGGGTGTGGTGTCGTTGTATGAGTACCTCGATAAGCGCTTCGGCATCGTGGCACACCGCACAGGTGCGTGGTTCTTCTTCGTTGCCAAGACCCTCTCGGCATCGTTGCGCGCATATGCTATATGCGTGGTGCTGCAGACCATCCTCTTTGACCACTACGACATCCCCTTTGTTGTAAATGCCGCAATTATGATGTCGCTCGTGTGGCTCTACACGCGCAGGGGTGGCGTTAAGTCGGTTGTGTGGGTCGAGATGGTAAAGACGGTGATTATGGTGGGTAGTCTCGCTACGGCTATCTTTGTCCTTGCGCGCCAGATGGGTCTCGACGGCTTGAGCGTGGTGGGCTATATCGCCGAGAGCGACCTCTCGCGCATGATGTTCTTCGATAATCCCATGGAAAGCCGCTACTTCTGGAAGCAGTTCCTTGCGGGAATATTCCTGGTTGTGGCGATGACGGGACTCGATCAGGATATGATGCAGACGGTGCTGTCGTGCCGCAATAGGCGCGATGCGCAGCGCAGCATGATGACCTCGGTGTTTATCCAAGTGGGTGTTATCATCATGTTCCTCGCTCTCGGTGTGCTGTTGTACGGCTTTGCTGCGGGGCACGATATCGCAATTACGGGTGACAGTCTCTTCGGCTATGTCGCTACGGAGGCGGGTTTGCCTGTTGTTATGGGCGTCTTGTTTTTGTTGGGTCTTGTCGCCTCGACATACTCATCTGCAGGCTCGGCACTTACAGCCTTGACTACCTCGTTTACGCTCGATATTATGGGTGCTGAGCGCGGTGATGATGCTGCGTTGGAGCGCCGACGCAAGCGTGTGCACGCCGCTATCGCACTTGTTATGCTGGGCGTGATTGTGGTGTTTAATGCCTTTAGCAGCTCGGGTGTCATCACGCTGATCTTCACCATGGCAAGCTATACCTATGGCCCGTTGTTGGGTCTCTTTGCCTTTGGTATTCTCACACGCCGTAGCGTGCGCCCAGGTGCAATACCCGTTATCGCTGTTG